>JBEKXR010000144.1:0-8250 GCA_049511935.1 Spirochaetia bacterium
TGGGTGTCCAGGGTGACGACCTTGCGCCCGGTCAGCAGCTCGATCTCCTGGGCGGAGTAGAACTTCGGGCCCCGGAGCGGCAGCCATTCCTCTCCCGCCTTCCCCGTGATGAAGTCCTTTGAGAGGTTCGGCCGGTCGTAGGGCCGCTCCGATTCTCCCGTGATCATGACGACCCTGCCGGCAAAGCCCTGGCGGCGGAGCGTCTCGGCCGCGGTGTTCCCCGCCGCGCCGGCGCCCACGATGAGGAACACACGGGCGTCCGATCCGAGAGCGGCGGCAGGCTTCGGAAACCTCGGCTTCACGACCGGTCCGACCCACACCTCCCCCTTCTCCACCTTCACCGGGTAGACGGGCAGATCGTTGAACGCGGGTGGGGCGATGACCCTGCCGGTCGTGAGGTCCATCCGCGCGAAGTGGCTCTTGCAGACGATCTGGGTCCCGAAGAGCGCTCCGTTCTCCAGTTTTTCCTGGTAGTGGGGGCATTCGTGCCCCACGGCATGCACCGTGCCCTGGAGGCGAACGAGGAGGACCTTCTCCTCTCCCACCGCCACGACCACCAGAGCCTTCTCGGCGAGATCAGATTCCTTCGCCACTCTCGTCCACCCGGTTTCGTCCATGGGCCACCTCCGTGAGGGCATGATACGCCTCGTGAAGGATCGCAGGCAAGTGATCCCGATTTCTGCCGACAATTGTAGAGAGGAGAAGACCGGGGGAGGCGGATACTGCCCGGGATATGGCCCTACCCCCCCCGTTCCGCTATACTCATTGTCCCGGAATCAGAAGGAGTGATTCATGGCGAGGAGAGGTTCTGACATATCGACGGCCCTCGGGCTTCTCATCGGAGTCGGCGGCCTGCTCGTCGGGTTCACGGTCGACGGGGGGAGCATTCTCGCCCTGATCGGCATTCCGGCGTTCATCATCATCGTCTCGGGCACAATGGGAGCCCTCACCATCTCATCGAGCTTTCGTGACGTCCTGAGACTGCCCTCACTCGTCATGCAGTCCATGCAGAGGGTGTCCGGCCCGTCTCCCCAGCTCGCCCAGCAGCTCCTGGAGTTCGCGGAGAAGGCCCGGCGCGACGGCATCCTCAGCCTCGAGGACACGGTGGAGGACCTCGAGGACGACATGCTGCGCAAGGGGCTGCGCCTCGTCGTGGACGGCACCGAGTCGGAAATCCTGGTCGAGGTGCTGGAGAGCGACCTGGCGATCATGGAGCAGCGAAAGATGGAGGATGCTATCCTCTTCGAGACCGCCGGCGGCTTCTCCCCCACCATGGGAATCATCGGAACGGTCATGGGTCTGGTCCTCGTCCTCGGACGCCTGGGCGGCGACATGAACGAGATGGGCCGGTCGGTGGCCACGGCATTCATCGCGACGTTGTACGGCATCGGGCTTGCCAACCTGGTCTGGCTGCCCATTGCCAACAAGCTGAAGAGCCAGGTCAAGGCGTTCCGGCTGCAGAAGCAGCTCATCGTCGTGGGCGTGCGCTCCATCCAACAGGGTGAGAGCCCCGCCCTCGTGAGGGAGAAGATCGAGGGATTCCTCGAGGAGCAGGAGAAGAAAGAGCTTGACGCGAACAGGGCCGAGTGATCGGGGGACGTGATGCCGAGGAGGAAGATCCAGAGAGCCGAAGAACCGAAGCCGGACCTGATGCGATGGCTGCTCACCTACGCCGACATGATCACCCTGCTGATGATCTTCTTCATCATCCTCTACTCGTTGAGCGCCGTCAATCCCGCGCGCTTCCAGCAGATGCAGGAGGCGTTCAGCAGCGTTTTCACCGGCGGGAATTTCACCATTTTCGATACGCGCGGCGGCGGAGGAGCCGGGCTCCTCCAGGGCCTCACCCCGGGGCAGAAGGTGCAGAGCAATCGAGGCGGCAGGAACGCGGGCACCGGCGGGCAGTCGATCCTCCGAAACCAGGCGCTGTCGTCACTGCAGAACCTCGTCAAGGCGGGAAAAGTGAAGGTGATCCCCACGGAAAACGGGTTCGCCATTTCTCTCATCTCCGACCTCTTTTTCGCTTCCGCGTCGGCCGCGCTGAACGCGGACGCGATGCCCGTGCTCCAGCAGGTCTCCGATTTCCTGGGCCAGATCCCCAATTCGGTGGTCGTCGAGGGGCACACGGACAACATCCCTCCGGACGCCGTACGGTGGCCCGGAGGCAACTGGGAGCTCGCCGCGGAGAGATCCATCGCGGTGCTGCAGACCCTGGAAGACTACGGCGTGCCGACCGAGCGCCTCTCCTCGTCTTCATACGGCAGCACGCGGCCGGTCCAGTCAAACAACACGGAAGAGGGCCGCGCCTACAACCGGCGCGTCGACATCGTGATCGTCGAGAAGATGTAAAACGTGAGAGGCGCCCGGGGGTAGGCAAAACTCCCTCGCCTCGATATACTCTCGCCCGACTTTCACCATACTAGGCGATTCAGAATCTTACGATCCAACTCACGGAGAGGGGTATGGGCAGAGCAGCAATCTTGCTCGTCTGCTTCCTGGTCCCGCTCGGGGGAGCTTTCGTTCTTCCCCTGCTGGGCCGCGTTTCGGCACTCCGGCGCGCCGACAAAGCATTCCTGATCACGGGCTTCGGCGCCCTGCTCATGCTGCTCGCCATCGTCGCGGTGTACGGGTAGACCGGATCCTTCGACCTCGCCGCGGTGAAGGGCACGCGCAGTGCGCCGAGACATGCCCGCGGAAGGTCATCGAGATCTCCACCGACTTCGAGCTCGCGCAGCTCGAACGCGGAAAGCTGAAGGTGGTCTTTCATGCAGAAGCCGCATCTGCTTCCTGCCCTGAAGAGAGCGCTGGGGGCTGAGACTCCCTCCGGCGCACGGACGGTCGTCGTCCTGGGCGTCGGGTCCGAGATGCGCTCCGACGACGCGGCCGGCCTGCGCGTTGCTGCCGCCGTCTCCGCGGCGGCTTTGCCCGGGGTGCACGCGCTGGAGGCGGGTCCGGCGCCCGAGAACTGCTCGGCCGAAATCCGCCGCCTCCACCCCTCCCACCTCATCATCGTCGACTGCGCGCAGATGGGCGAGGAGCCCGGCACGCTCGAGGTTTTCACCCCTCAGGAAATCGCCGGGGTTTCGTTTGGAACACATGGGCTGCCGCTGAGCATTCTGGCCGACTATCTTCGGACCGAGGTGGGCTGCTCGGTCGCAATCCTCGGCATCCAGCCCTCCAACGTGGAGTTCGGCGAGGTTGTGTCGCCCCGCGTCGCGGCTGCCGTGGAGGAGACCGTGCGGCTCCTGCGCGAATTCGCCGCGTCGTGATCTTTTTCTGCTTGACGCCGGCTGAATACTGCCGTTATTCTGATTCCGATTCCCGGCATCCGATCCTTCGATCTGTTTCCATCGCGGTATCAGCATGGCAAAACAAAAAAAGCGGCTGAAGCAGGAACTCGAATCCCTCATCCCCACGATCAAGCACGAAGAGAGGCATCTGGAGGACCTCCTCGTTGACGCGCGCGCGCGTGCTGACGGTATTGTGCGGGATGCGGAAGCGCAGGCCGCCGCGCGGATCCAGGCCGCCCGGCAGGCGCTTCCCGGGATCCTCCAGGCCGAGCGCGACGCCCGGCGCGCGGCGCTGGTGCGCAAGGCCGAGGAGGCGGCCCGCACCGAGGAGGAGAAGACCCGTGCACTCCAGCAGTCCGCGCGCGCGGCGATGGAAAAGACCGTCGCGTACATCGTCTCCCTGGTCTGGCCGGGGATGCGGCCAAATCCACCTACGGTGGCGCAATGATCAGCGAGATGGCGGCTGTGGAGATCCTCGGTCCCGTCGAGGTATTCCACGAGGCGGTGGAGATCATCCAGGAGGCCGGTGCTCTCCACATCGTGGAGACTCCCCTCGCCGAGTTCGGCCGGACCGGTCTTCTCGAAAAGATCCACCTCACGGAAAACCAGGCGGAAGAGCGGGAGGCCTGCGCGAAGACCACGGAGCTCCTCGACGAGATGGTGGCGGACATCCCCGCACCGCACATGCGTGCCGTTTCCGGCCCGTCTTCCGGCGCGATCCAGTCGTACCAGCAGCTGCGCCCGCTTCCAATGGAGGCACTGTCCGCACGCTCCAGGACCCTCGCGGCCCGAGTCCGTTCATTCACCCGCCGCGAGCGGAACATCACCGCCGATATCGACGCACTGGCCGCCTACGAGGCGGTGCTCGCCGGTTTCGCGCCCCTGGTGGAGACGCGCGAGCTGCCCCGTGACTTCGAGATGGTCGGCGTGGTCTTCGAGCGGAGAAACAAGCTCGCACGGGACGCCCTGAACCGGGAGATCGAGAGAATCACTTCGGGCACATACAAGTTCCTCGAGCAGCCGCTGGACGGCGGGCGTCTCGCCGTGCTGATCGGGTTTCCGCGTCGAAGCGCCGACAGGGTCCGCGCCTTCGTGGCGAGTGCCGGAATCGGCAACATGGTCTTCCCCCCCCACCTCAGGGACAAGCCCTTCGAGGAGGCATATGCCGCGCTGCAGGAGGAAATGTCCGGGCTTGAGGGTGAGCGCCGGCGGCTGAGGAACCAGATGGAGGTGTTCTTCGGCGAGAATGCGGCGGAGATGATCGGCCTGCACCACATCTGCCACGACCACCTTGCCCGGTACGATGCTCTGCCGAAGTTCGCCCGCACCCGGCATGCCTTCATCATCCAGGGATGGCTGCCGAGGGACCGCATGGAAAAGCTTGGCGCCGACCTCTCACGGCTCCCAGGGGGCGCCTCCGGTGCCTCTCCTGGGGCCGCGGGCCCCCTTGGGACCGGAGGCCCGGTCGTCCTGCGCGAGGTCCCGGCCCTGACTCTGGGAGTGCCGCCCGTGCGCCTGGAAAACGCGCAGCCTGTCCGGTCATTCGAGCCCCTGCTCTCGCTCCTTCCCCTGCCCCGCTACGGCTCGATGGATCCCACGATGTTCCTCGCCACCTTCTTCCCGCCGATCTTCGGCCTCATGCTCGCGGACGCGGGCTACGGGGCGATCCTCCTCGGCGCCGCGGCGGTGCTGTTCTTCACCGGCCGGGCCCGCACGCTCCTGCGGAGCCTCGCGCTGATCGTCGGCTCTTGCGGGTTCTTCACGGTTGTATTCGGCTTCGTCTTCGGGGAGCTCTTCGGGGAGTTCGGCCGGGCTTTCGGCCTGCATCCCCTCTGGCAGGAAAGGTTCTCCCTGGTCGCGGGACACGCGGCGCCGACCCTCCTGGGCTACCTGCTGATCGCGCTCGCCGTGGGCACCGTCCAGATCTTGTTCGGCCTCGTGCTGGGCGTGGTCAATGCGCGGAGGACGCGGGACCGGAACATGGCGCTGGGAAATCTCGCGCGGATCGCAGGTCTTGCCGTGCTGTTCTTCTTCGTCGGCCGTCTTGCACGCGTGCTGCCGCCGATCTTCACCTCCTTCGGTCTCATCGCCCTCCTCGTGTTCCTCGTCCTGATGATCCTGCAGACGATCCGCCACCCCGCCCACGGGATCCTCCTGCCGCTGGAAATCTTGAGCGCCATGGGCAACATCCTCTCCTACGCGCGGATCATGGCCATCGGGATGGCCTCGGTGGTGCTCTCACTCCTGGCGAGCATGCTCGGCGGGATGATGGGGAACGTCGTGCTCGCCGTCCTCGTGGTCGTGCTCGTCAACGCCCTCAACCTCGCCCTGGGGATAATCGATCCCACGATCCAGGGCCTGCGTCTGCACTACGTTGAGTTCTTCTCGAAGTTCTATCTCGGGGGCGGCAGGCCGTTCGCTCCCTTCAAAAAACTCGGAGGTATGCTGCCATGAGCAGGAAAGCCCTTCTCCTCGTCGTCATGCTCGTCACGCTGTTCGCCGGCGCCGGCCTTGCCGTGGGGCAGGCAGCCTCCCCGCCCCCGTCCGGCGGCGGGGGGCAGCCGCCGCAGGCCGCTGCCCAGGAGCCGAAAAAGCGGGACATCACCGTCGGCCTGATCGCCGCGGCGGCAGCGATCGCCGTCGGGCTGTGCGCGATCGGTACCGGCCTGGCCCAGAGCCGCATCGGCGCGGCCGGCGCCGGCACGATCGCCGAGAAGCCTGAGGCAACGGGAACGATTATCCTCCTGGTCGCCATTCCCGAGACCATGGTCATCCTCGGATTCGTGGTCGCCATCGTGATGCTCTTCACTCTCTGATCCCCATGGGATCGGAGCCAGGCCCCGGGGCCCTGTTCGGCGCCATCGAAGAGCGCGCGGCCGAGGAACGGGCACGTCTCATCGCGGAGGCTGAGGCCCGCGCGCGCGAGATCTCTGCCGCCGCGGAGGCCGAGTGTGAACGGATGAAGACCGAGGCTATGCTCGGCCTCGAGCGCGAGCTGGCAGCCGAGCAGCAGCGCCTCCTCGGCGAGGCGCGGATGCGGGTACGGGCGGAGGGTCTTGCCTCCCGGCGGAAGCTCCTAGTCGAGGCGTTCCAGAGGGCGGAAAAGGAAATCGCGCTGCTGAAGGCCGGACCGGGGACAGCAGCAGCCGTGGCTGCGCTCGCCGAGGAGGCGCGTGCGGCAGTCGGCGAGCCCTGCACGATCGATGTGTCGGCAGAAGACGGGCGCATCACGGCAACCTCCGCGGACGGCAGGCGCAGGGTCGAGAACAGCCTCGAGGGCCGGCTGCGCCGGGCCCAGGTCGCCGCGGAGCACCTGGTGGCCGAGCATCTCTTCGGCGGGGCGCGCGAGGGCCAATGAGCGACTACGACTATCTCAACGCCCGTGTGAGGGGAATGAGCACGGATCTCCTTCCACGCCAATTCTATGAGCAGGTGCTTTCGGCCTTTTCGGAGACGATCCTCCTGGACGCGCTGCTTGGCTCATCCTACGGGCCCAGCGTGCAGGAGGCGCTCGCCCGGCGGGGACAGGGGTCGGCGATTCATGCTATCGAGGTGGCCCTCCGAACGAACGCGGGTGCGGCGTTTGCCCAGATCCTGGCCTCGGCGCCCGCGGAGCCCCGACGGCTGATCGCTCTCCAGCTCAATCGATGGGACGTGGCGAACGTCGTTGCGCTCCTGCGCGGGAGGCTCGCGGGCGTCGAGCCGCACGAGGCACTTTCCGGGGTGCTTTCGATCGGAGAGCTCGGAGAGGCCCAGCTCGGAGAGCTCGCGGCCGAAACGAGCGTGGAGGGGCTGGCGGACGCCCTCACCACGTGGAAACACCCCATCGGCTTCGAGCTTCGCCGCGCGATCCGCGAATGCGACGCCCCGCACGACCCGCGCGCCCTGGAGCGCGCCCTGTACCGCGCGTACTTCACATGGGCCCTCGCCCAGCTCCGCGGTGACGACCCCCACCAGGGGCTCGTGCGGGACTGCATCTGCCGACACATCGACATGGCGAATCTCGTCACGATCCTCACCCGGATCCGGCAGGGGGAGGAAACACCGGAAGAGCCGGAGCTCTTCGAGCGGGGGACGCTGGAAGAGAAGTACCTGCGCGAGCTGCGATCCTGCGAAACGCTCGAGGACGCGTTCGAGTCGCTCGTGGGCACCTATTTCGAGCCGGGAGTAGAGAAAGGCATCCTCACCTACGGGCAGTCGCAGAGTCTCGGGGTCATGGAGCGCTTCCTGGAAGCGGTGGCCGTCGAGCGCGCCTGCCGCCTTTTCCGGCAGGACTTGCTGGGTATTGCGGTGCCGCTGGGGTTCATCTGGCGGAAATACAGCGAGTACGTGAACCTGCGGCTCCTGGCCCGGGGGGCGCTGTTCCGGATTCCGGCGAACGTCGTGCGGCTGGAGATGGTCATTGTCTAGGATCCTCGCCCTGGTGTGCCCGGATTTCCGGGCTGGCTTCTCGCTCACCGGCATCGACGTGGGCAAGGTTTCGGATGCCCGCGAGCTCCACCCGGCGCTCGCGGCCGCGGTGAGCGGAACGAGGTACGGCCTGGTGATCGTGGAGGAGGAGCTGATGGCCGGGCTGGACGAGGACCAACGCGCGGTATTCTCAGCGGTCACCGTACCGCTGGTGATCGAGGTGCCGGGGGCGATGGTGTGGAAGGCAGCCGCGGAAGCGCCGGCCGAGGATTACGTGGCGCGCCTGATCAGGCGCGCCGTGGGCTACCAGTTGAACATCAAGCTGTGAGGACAGGCGTGCAGAAACCACAAGGCGGAGTGCGGGGCATCATCAGCAAGGTATCGGGACCGACGGTCATCGCAAAGTCGATCGGCGGCGCGCGCATGTCGGAGGTCGTGAAGGTCGGGACAGCCGGGCTCATGGGAGAGATCATCCGTCTCGACGGCGACACCGCGTTCATCCAGACCTACGAGGACACCTCCGGCATCTGCGTCGGCGAGTCCACCCTCC
>JBEKXR010000145.1:0-8218 GCA_049511935.1 Spirochaetia bacterium
GGCCCAGTTCGTTGCCCAGGGGCTCTTCCCCGTGGACAGGCGGATGAAGCTGACGGACTTCAACATCCCCGGCGCTGAGCTGAAGCGGTTCGCGGCCGTTCACCAGACCATCCCGACGTATCCCGAGGGACACGCGTTCTGGAGCCGCCCGTTCAGTTCCGCCGCGGAGAAGTTCAGCAATTCACTGCTGGAGGGCCAGATCCCAGCGCAGCAGTACGCCGCCGAGCTCGAAGCGATTCTGCCGCAGTAATATCGGCAATAATGGAAGGAACGGCGGGGGCTCCGGCTCCCGCCGTCCGCCGAAAAAGGGAGGACGATCACGCGCTCACGACTTGGATTCTCGGCCACGGGCTATCTATTCGTCCTTCCCGCCCTTGCGTTGATCGCGTTCATCTACATCAACCCGATCGTCCGCATGTTCCTCTTCAGCCTGGAGGGATGGAGCTATCTCCGGCCGCAGGGGATCAACAATTTTCGCAACTACTCGGTCCTGCTGAATGACCCGCATTTCTACTCCACGATGTTCAACAACGTCCTCATCATCCTGGGCGTCGTCCCGGTTACGGCAATCATCGCCCTGGCCTTCGGCCAGGCCATCTTCTCCCGGATCCCCGGCTACAGGCTCTACATGTTCCTGTTCTTCATCCCGGTGGTGCTTCCCGACGTCGTGGTTGCCCGGGTGCTCACCGAAGTCCTGAACAAGGTCGGTCCGCTGAATGCATTTTTCTCCGCGATCGGGCTCGACTTCCTCGCGCAGGACTGGCTGGGGGCGCCCGGCCTCTCCCTGTTCTCCATCATCGTGTCCCTTGTCTGGAAGAACATCGGCTTCGCCCTGATCCTGTTCCTCGCGCGCTTGACGACCATCGACATCGGCATCTACGAGGCTGCGGAGATCGACGGGGCAAGCTCCTCCCAGCGGTATTTCTTCATCACGCTCCCCCTCCTCTCGCCGACGATCAACATCTACATCGTCCTGCAGGTGATCGGGCTCATGTCGTTCCTGTTCAACTACATCCATGTGATGACGGCCGGCGGGCCCGGGTATTCCTCCACGGTGCTGGAGTACTTCATCTACCTGAACATCTTCCGGCTCCAGGAGATCGGGAGAGGAAGCGCGGCGGGGGTGATCCTCATCGTGCTCACCACCATCTTCATCTACTACTACGTCTTCCGCACGTCCCGCACGGAGCGCAGGACCTGGGGGAAGGCCAATGGCTAAGGTGCGGAAAACCACGGTCGGCTCGGTGCTGATCCAGGCGCCGTTCGTCCTCTACAGCCTCACGATCGTCGCCATGATCATCATCCTTGTCGTGACGCCCTTCCGATCGGGAAACGACTTGGCGCGCGGCCTCCTGGTGAAGCCGACCGGATTCGGGCTGGGAAACTTCCGGGACGCGTTCGACAGCGGCCTGGGATACGGGGTGCGCAACAGCTTCATCCTGGGCGCGTCTACGTGCGCGCTCACCATCTTCCTGGGGGGGATCGCCGGCTATGCCATCTCCTTCATGAAGTTCCGATTCAGGAAGGGTCTGGCTTCCTTCATGAACGCGTGCATCTACATTTCGACGATGCTCATTGCGCTCCCCCTGTTCCTCCAGTACAGGGACCTGCACCTCGTGAACAATCTGCTGGGCGCACTTCTGATTTTCCTCGGCCTGCGCCTGCCCTTTTCCGTATACCTCTTCAAGAGCTACTTCGACGAGTTCTCCCCGGAGCTTATCGAGGCGGCCAAGATGGACGGCGTGAGCGACCTGCGGATCTTTGCCAGCATCGTGTTCCCCCTGTCCCGGGGCGTGGTCATCACGGTCCTCCTCTTCAACTTCTCCGCCGTCTGGACCGACTACCTCATCGGGCTCCTGTTCCTGCAGCAGGACAAGCTCATGACAATCATGCCGAAGATCATGTACATCTTCGGGTCGGGGCCCATGGTGACGCACGCGACCTCCCTGGGACAGGGATTTGCCGGGCTTTTCGTCGCGACCCTTCCCATCGTTGTCATCTACTTCTTCACGAAGAAGTACTACATCGAGGGGCTCACCCTGGGCAGCCTGAAGTGAGAGGCGCCGGCGTGCATCCGCGCGCGCGGGGAGGGAAGTCACCCCGTGACGATGAGCAGATGCGCAGCATCGTGACGACTGCGGATATCGCGCGTGCGCTCAACATCTCCCGCAGCACCGTGAGCCGGGCCCTCAACGACCATGGGCTGGTGAACGCGGACACCAAGGCCCGCGTGCTGGAAACGGCGCGGGCCATGGGCTTCCTGCCGAATCGCGCCGCCCGTTCCATGCGGCGCAACCGTACGTTCCGCCTGGGCGTCGTCGTATTTTCTGAACCACGCTACTTCTGGGACGAGGTGGCCGCAGGGGTCCGGCGGGCCCAACGGGAGCTGCGCGACTACGGCGTGCACATCGAGCTCCGCTCGGCGGACCTGCGCCATCCCGAGCAGCAGATCGACATGATCGGATCCCTGAGAGGGGAGCACGTGGATGGCCTGGCGATTTCACCGGTGGACCCGGCGGCGCTGCTGGAAACCATCGATTCGCTGACGATGGACGGGATCCCCGTCGTGACGATCGGGTCCGACATTCCGGAGAGCCGGCGCATCTGCCACGTCGGGTGCGACTACATCGATTCCGGACGCATCGCGGCGCAGTTGATGGGAACTTTCGTGCATGGAGAGGGCAAGGTCGGCATCATCACCTTCAGGGACCCGGTGCTTCCCATCCAGCAGCGAATCATCGGTTTCCGCCAGGCTATCGCCGAATACCCCCACATCGAGCTGAACGGCCCCTTCAAGCTCTCGCGCACCGGCGAAGACGCGTACGATTTCGTGCGCAGCTACGTCCGCAGCGAGCCCGGCCTCCAGGGGCTTTTCGTGAGCTATGGAATCCTGGAGACCGTGGCCCGCGCCGTCAAGGACGAGGGGATGCAGGGCCGCGTTCACCTCGTGGGATTCGACATCTCCCGCGAGATCGCGGCGCTGATCCGCGGCAGGGTGGTGGACGCGGTCATCTGCCAGGAGCCGTTCGACCAGGGATACTACACCATGAAGATCCTCCACCAGTACCTCGCGGAGAAGACGCGTCCGCGGCAGACCATCATCCACACCCGCCTGGAGGTGGTCATGCGGCAGAATGTCCATTACTTCGAGAATGAGACCGACTACCTCACCCTCCTCCACGACATCTGAGACAGAACGCACGAAAGGAGCCATTCCTTGCGCGGAAACTCCGTGGCCTATTCGACGGCAAGCTTCCAGTCCATTTCTTCCAGTCCCATCCGCTTGCGACGGCTGAAGGAAACCACGCCCAGCTCTTCCTGCGCGTAGCTGCGACCGACAGCATTCGCCCCCTAGGGGAGTTGGGATGCCGCTTCAATGAGAATGCAAGGAAAGTCGCATCATTCCTGGCGGGACATCGCGGCGTGGCCCGTGTTTTCTTCAACGGCTTGAAGGTGCACCGAAGCTATGAGACTGCCCGCCGCCTTCTGCGGGGGCCCGGCAGCGTCATCAGCTTCACCCTGGCGCACGATACTTGGGAAGGGCTCCGCGTCGACCCCTTCGGAGCCCTCGCAGCCTGTCGAGAATCGGTATGGCTCCGAGCGACGATTTCCCGGATTTCCCGGACCGCCTGCTCTTCATCCTTGCCCCCAAAGATAACAAGCTCCACAACCATCACCAACAAAGGTAGCGGGGCGTCGTTAGGATCCGATTGTGGATGGATTAAATTCTCTTAATACTGGAGCGCATGGGTCCGGTGGCGAGGTGTTGACAACCCCGCGGCTTTGATCAACATGAGTGGAGGAGAGCGGTAATGCCCAAGAGCTACGAAATCAAGTGGTTGAAAGAGCCGGAAGAACACAACTATCCAGCGGCCCTGTCCTACTTGTCCCTGCACTATGATCAAAAGACCGCCGCCTTGCGCGTGCAGGAATTGAGATCAGCGCCGATGTCAACGTTCAAGGCGAAGGATATGTTCAGGGCATCGGGCTTGTCGCTGCTCGGGGTCAGCAATGCCCATGTCGAAAAAGATCAAAAGAAAATCCAAAGCGGGCGCGAGCTGTCGCCTCTGCTCCTCGTACGAGATCCCTCGAACGGGAAAGTCATTATCGCGGATGGATATCATCGGCTCTGCGCGGTCTACTCCTACGATGAAGATGCAGTGATTCCCTGCAAGATAGTGTGACGGCGCCTGGAGACCAGGAGAAATCGTTGTACAAGCTGAAGATCATCGCCACCTCGACCCGGCCCGGCCGGAAGAGCCTGCTTTTCTCGACCTGGATCAGGGAAATCGCGAAAGAGTACCCCGATTTCGAGACCGAAATCCTGGACCTGGCCGAAATCAACCTGCCCTTTCTCGACGAGCCGAACCATCCGATGCTTCGCCAGTACGTCCACCAGCACACCAGGGACTGGAGCGCGATGATCGACGGGGCCGACGCCTTCATCATAGTGACGCCCGAATACAACTACGGATTTACCGGGGTCTTCAAGAACGCGATCGACTATCTCCACCACGAGTGGAAATACAAGCCTGCGGGCATTGTCAGCTATGGCGGAATCGCCGGGGGAACCCGCTCGGTACAACTGATGAAACCGGTGCTGACGGCCCTCAGCATGATGCCTCTCATGGAGGCGGTGCACATTCCCTTCTATACGAAGTCCTTGGACGCGGAGGGCAAGTTTGTGCCCACCGAACAGAATATCAAGGCGGCCCAGGCGATGATGGCGTCTCTGGTCACCTGGACAGGGGCCCTCAAGACGATGCGCCAACAGCAGAGGACCTCGTCCTGACTCGGTCTATTTTTGATCGCGTGCCTGTTTCAAAGCCTCTATGTCGATCTTCTTCATCTTGAGCATTGCCTGCATGGCCCTTTTCGCTTTTGCAGGATCGGGATCGCCCAACATCTCACCCAGAGCTGAAGGGATAACCTGCCACCACAGGCCGAATTTGTCTTTCACCCAGCCGCACTGACCCTTTTCTCCGCCTTCGGAGAGCTTCTCCCACAACTCGTCGACTTCCTTCTGTGTCTTGCAGTTCACAAAGAGCGATATGGCCTCCGTGAAATGAAACCGTGGACCTCCGTTCAACGCCATGAACTGCTGTCCTTCGAGCTGGAAGGTCACTGTAAAGACCTCTCCCTTCGGTCCCGGCCCTGCGTCTCCAAAACGACGCAGATCCAGGAGCTTCGAATTCTTGAAAATGGAAACATAGAATTTCATCGCCTCTTCGGCGTTGTCATCGAACCACAGGAACGGGGTGATCTTCTGCATGCAGCTTGCTCCTTTCGAAACAGCTCAAGAGTTGGCGAAAAACTCCAGCAACACTGGAGCCAGGACTGCCGGGTCCACGGCGTGGGTCTGACCTTCAAGCATGCGAAGCTGCGCGCCGGGGATTGCCCGTGCGACGGCACGCACTGCCTGGTGCAGCCATTCGGGACTCGCTCCTCCTCTGATCGCCAGCGTGGGCAATTTGATGGAACCTGTCCCGGTCGGCAACGAGAAGTCACCCATGAGAGTGACGTCGTAGATGAGCGTGTGCGCCAGAGACTCCAAGGCCGGCCACATCGGTGCTGCCCGCATTGCAGCGACGGCTTCGGGTGGCACTCCCACCATTTTCGTCATGAAGTACTCCACCATGTCGCCTCGCCGACCGGACGCCAACATCTTTCTCAGCTGGTCGAGGGAATCCCCTGGGACTGCAGGGCGGCTGTCGTCGAGAACGAAGGGCGGCTCGTACAATGCGAGCTTCGCGATGCTCAGACCGTGAATTGCTGCCTCCAGGGCAAGCACGGCACCGGAAGAACCTCCAAACACGGAGGCTGTGCCCCCGGCCTCGTTTATGATGGTTTCGAGGTCTTCGATTTCCCGATCGACCGCGTATGCTGATGCGTCTCCGCTGTCCCCTCTACCTCTACGATCGTAACTGAATACGGTAAAATGCCGGGCCATGAGCTGCGCCAGCGGGAGAAACACCGATCGATCGGCCAATGCGGGAGCGACGAATATGACAGCGTCACCTTCACCCATCGTTTTGAATGCGATCCTCGTCCCGTCTTTCGAAATGACCCTGCCGGTAGAAATGCTTTTCATCACAAAGCTCCTCCTTTCGCCTCAGCTCAAGAGCTCAGCGAGCTTCTGCAGGCTCTGGCTCCAACCCTGCTCCATGCCGGACAGAGGACCCTCCGATCCCGGCATTGCCTTGTCCACGACGGCCTTCAGCGTGAGCCTCGTTTTGCTGCCCGCCTCCTCGAAGATGACAGTGTTGAGGACTTCGAAGAGTGGAGTAATTTCGTCGCCCATAAAGGCCCAGGAGGTGAAAACAAGGCGTTCGGGCGGCAGAATCTCATGAAAGACGCCGGTCATTGGGTACACGACGCCGTCCGGCCCCCGCATGTGAATCCGAATGGCGCCGCCGGGTCGAACGTCGATCTGGCAGAGCGGGTTGTCGAAGTCCCTCGGTCCCCACCACTGCGCCAACATCCTGGAATCAGTCCATGCTTTCCAGACGAGCTCCCGCGGAGCGTCGAATATCCGGGTGAGATTGAGCTCACGCCGAGAGGCGCGTGCAGTGCGCTCAGCTCTTTCTTTCATCTTCTCCCTCCTTGTGTTGGAGTTTGCTCAAATAGTCGTCCAGACTATCGAATCTCTCTTCCCAGAAGCGGCGATAGTGCTCGATCCAGTCACCGGCCTCCTTGAGCGCACCGGCCTGCAGCCGGCAGGGCCGCCATTGCGCTTCCCGCCCCCGGGCGATCAAGCCAGCCCGCTCGAGCACCTTGAGATGCCGGGACACGGCGGGAAGACTGATCTTGAAGGGCTCCGCGAGCTCCTTTACCGAGACCTCGCCCGAAGCGAGGTGGGCCAGGATTGCCCGCCTGGTGGGATCGGCAAGGGCCCCGAAGACGAAATCGAGGTGGTCAGATGGGGGCTCTTGTTTAACTATTTCATTAATTAACATAAAGGTAAACTAACGAAACTTGCGTGGATTGTCAACATGCATCACCTCATCGAACTGAATATGTATATTCAAGAAACCATGAGCAACCAAACCATCCTGGTGACAGGTGCAACAGGAAAGATATCGAGCCTCGTAATTCCCCAGCTGCTCGCAGCCGGGGCGAAAGTGCGGGCACTCGTGCACACGCCGGAGAAAGCGAAGCCTCTCTCTGACAGGGGGGTCGAGGCCATCGTTGGCGACTTCGACGATGCGGCAATTCTGGCAAAGGCGATGGACGGAGCCACCGCGGTTTTCCTCTTGACTCCAGCGACGGAGAAGGCGGGCGCGCTGTCACTCAACGCGATTGCCGCGGCCAGGAAGGCGGGCAAGCCCTACATCGTCCGACTTTCAGTGATCAAGGCCGGGCCGGATGCCCCGACGGCGAACTCCCGCATGCACGGCCAGACAGAAAAAGATCTGAGGGAGTCAGGGCTGCCCGCTGCAGTCCTGAGGCCGCACTTCTTCATGCAGAACATCTTCGGCTCCGTGCAGACCATCGCGACGGAGGGTGTCTTCTATCAGGGCATGGGCGACGGCAAGCTCGCCATGATCGATGTGCGCGACATCGCCGACTCGGCCGCGAAGGTCCTGCTCGACAAGAGCCACGCGGGCAAGACGTACGCGCTGACCGGGCCCGCGAGCATCACCTGGCACACGGCCGCGGAGGCATTTTCGGCCGCGCTGGGCCGGGCGGTGAGATACGTCGCGATCCCGCCGGAATCCGTGGCCGATGCCATACGCAAGATGGGCTGGGGCGAGTGGGGGGCAACCGTCATGAGAGACTACGCTGCTGCCTACGGCCGCGGCTGGGGCGACTTTGTCACCGACGACGTCCAGAAACTCACGGGGCATCCCGCACGTTCGATCGAGCAGTTCGCGCGCGAGGTCCTGGCGCCCGCGTTGTCCAGGAAGTAGGCCCGGGCATCAGGGTGACGGCTACCTGACGACCTCGTCGCCGTTCGCGAACGTTGCGAACCTGCCTCTCGTCCTCGGATGCACAGGGTCGTTCCTCGACCAGGGCCATCCGCCGAACTGGTCTTTCCGATAGTCGCGGAATGCAGCAACTATTTCGTCCTGGGTGTTCATCACGAAGGGGCCGCGCTGGACGACAGGTTCATTGATCGGACGACCCTGGAGCAGCAGCAGGGCGCTTTCGTCGTCTCCGCCTTCGACCATCACTTCTTTTTCAGGGCGAAGTCGCACGGAATGGCTGGCCGCCATTT
>JBEKXR010000146.1:0-8152 GCA_049511935.1 Spirochaetia bacterium
TCCCGCGTATTCGTAGACCTCAGGGGGACCGGGCGTGAACGTGCCGAACCGCAGCTTCTCCTCTTCGCGGATGACGTCGATGCCCGTGAGGAGCCGCAGCAGGAGATCTCCGAGCAGCGAGCCCCAGCGGGTGCGGATGTACTCCAGCTGCCCGGCGAGCGAATCGGGCGCGGCAAGGACCGGGCTGCGGAGCATCGTGACGAGATCCTGGTCATCGGGACCGAAGACAGGCTGGTTTCGGAAGAAATCCCCGATCGCCTCCACGAGGGGCGCATACGCCGTGCCGGCGAGCGCCGCGTGATCGAAGAGCTCGGAAAAGGGGGCAAAGGCGGGATTCCCGTTGGCCAGGGAGAGCATGAGCATCTCCTCCAGCGTCATCTCCCGAGCTGCCCTCTCCTCTGCGTCAGCTGGCGGGAACTCCCCCTGGAATCGGGCGAGCGCCTCCTCGACGGCCTCCCGGCCGAGGCGCTTCTCCGCGAACTCGAGGGCCCGTGTGAATACACCCGGCTCGATGCGCTGCCTGTAGAGTCCTGCCACGTAGTGCAGGATCTCGTCGATCAGGCCCATGGCGTTCATGTCACCCGCCCGCAGAGAACCCTCGGGGGCCGCACCCGCCAGGCCGCGGGTTTCGTTCATCCGCTGGGTGAACATCTGCGCGGCATGAAGATCGAGGAAGACGACGTTGCCGCTGGTGGAGAAAAGGTCACCGGAGAAACTGTAGCGCTCCCGGGCAGACCGTGACACGTGGAAGCTGAATCGGGCTCCCTGCGCGTTCATGCCGTCGTCTCCTTCGCCGGCCGCTGTCTCCTGGCAGCAGCCAGGGCGCGGATCTTCCCTGCCAGCGCTGTCCTGCCCGAAAGCTCTTCCACCGCGAGCGGCATGCGCCACGTCCAGTTCTCGCCGGTGACGGTGCCGGGAACATTGATCCTGTCCGCCTTCGGATCCGGTGCCCAGAGGTCCTTGTCAAGATCCAGGAGATCCTGCGCCTGGAACATGCAGAGCAGGCTGCGGGCCCGGCCGCAGTGCTCCATGATCTTCTCCAGCAGAAGCGGGGTCATGTGCGCCGGGCAGACACCGCTCTCCCCCAGTGAGCGGAAGAACGTCTCGCGCTCGACGGGGTCCTCCTCCCACCATCCGCGGATTGTGGATGTGTCGTGCACGGACGGGGTGCAGACGGAGAGCAGGGGATACCGGGAGGGCGGGATGAAGGGAGCCTGCTGTTCCGGCGGCGTTTTCTCGTACTCGCGCGCCCACCGCACGATCCTCAGGCCGAGGATCCCCAGGTCTTCGAGCACCCGGGGCACACAGCGCGGCACGTCTCCGAGGTCCTCCGCGCATACCAGCATGTCCGTTGCGTTCTTGAGCACAGAGAGGAGCTGTCGCCCGGTCTTTTCCCAACCCTCCTCGGATTCCTGCCGGCGCCGGGCCGCGAGGTCCTTCAGCTTACTCCGCTCCTCTTCGGAAAGGCTCTGAAAGCCCTTCTTCGTTTCGAGGTGCCACGCCGGATGGAACAGCCCAGGGCCGTCGACCAGCAGTGTCCTGTCCGAATGCACGGAGAGGAGGAAGCTCCTGACCGCCTGCGGCTCGTTGAGAGCGCGCAGGCCCGATTCGCTGTCGTACTCCGGTGCGGGATTGTACAGGTCTTCATCGCCGACGCGCCGGAGGTAGGTCCCTGCCACCCGTGCCGCGTCGCTCCCGAGCGCGGCCGCGATCTCCGCGCCGCTCACGTGCGGAAGGCTGAGCCACTTCAGGCGCGCCTCGTCGAAACCCACGGCCTCGAGGTCGGAGAGAGTGAAACCCGCGGATGGCGAGAACCTGCCGAGCAGCCCGGTGACCTCTCCCTGCGGGATCCGCCAGATGCGGAAGAATCCCAGCACGTGGTCGATACGAAATGCATGGAAGAACTTGCCCGACTGCCGCAGCCGGTCCTTCCACCACCGGTAGCCCTCCCTCCCGAGGCTCTCCCAGTCGTAGACGGGGAATCCCCAATTCTGCCCGTCGGGTGAGAACATGTCGGGGGGCGCTCCCGCGATTCCCGTGAGATCGAAAAAGCCCCTCTCCGCCCAGACGTCCACGCTTTCCCGGCTCATCAGGATGGGAAGGTCTCCTTTCAGAAACACCCCCATCGAGTGCAGAGCCCGCGATGCACTCTCAAGCTGTGTCTCCAGCAGGTACTGCACCCATGCGGCCGGCAGGCACAGCGCCGCATGCGAATCCCACCATGCGGTGATCCGTGCCGGGGAAGGGTCTGCCATTTCGCGCCACGAAGACCACGGCGCATTGGCGGTTTCCCTTTTCAGACCGGTGAACACGGCATACGGAACAACCCAGGGGTTCTCTCGGCGCCATTTCGCGAATCCCGGATCATGGGCGATGACCGCGGCGCTGTCCGCGAATGCGCGTTCCGTGACCGAGAGCTTGAACCCGAGGGTCGCGGCGTAGGATACCCTGTCGGGCGCGGCGTCCGCCCTGAAGCGTGCGATCTCCTCCCCGTACCGCGCGGCACCCGGCACGTTGTCCAGGTTCAGGTACAGGGGATGGAGGGCGAACGCCGAGAGGGCGCTGTAGGGCGAGCTGTTGGTTCCCGAATCGTTGATGGGAAGGAGCTGGATCAGGTCCAGTCCCGCATCCCGGCACCACTCTCCGAGCGGGACGAGGTCGGCGAACTCACCGACGCCGCAGTCCGCGGCGGTCCGCAGGGCGGCGACGGGAACCGAGATGCCCGTGAAATGGCGGTCCAGCGGGGCGAAGCGCATCGGCAGTCCCTGATCGTAGAGGATGGGGCGTGAAAAGGGAAGGGGTGATCACTCGAGAGGCATGGGGTTGCAGAGGTTCACGTCGCATTCGGCCACCCGGCCGCAGTTGAAGCAGATGAAGCGGGGAACGCGCGCGATCTCCTTGATTTCGCCGAACCTGCCGGTGCTGGCCAGTACGCAGAGATGTCCCGCGTGATCGCCCTTGCATGCCTGCGTGCTCATGATGCGCCATTACAGCGGCCCCTTGTGGAAAAGTCAAGCGACCTGTTCAATGAGCGGCGCGGAGGATCCCCCCATGCGACGCATCATGCCCCTCAAGAGGCCCCGCCCCGATTCCGGGCATTTCCTCGATGTCCTGATGGGCCGGAAGAAAGCGGTCCCCCCTCTCGTCGAATACCTCGTGGACGACGTGGTGATGAGGCCGATCGTCGAAAACCTCCTCGGCCGCCCATGGGTGCCCGCGGGTTCCACCGGCACGAGCCACGAGGTGCGCAGGTCTGCCCCCGCGCGAGAGGCGCAGAAGGCGTACCTGGACACGTTCGTCGAGTTCTGGCTGAGGATGGGATACGACTTCGTGCGCTTCGAGCAGGACATGGGCTTCCAGGAGCCGCACCTCGAGCTGGCCGACACCGCGCCGGGATCGACCAAGCAGAGGGCGTGGGCGGACCAGCACCACGGCAGCATCGCGAGCTGGGAGGATTTCGAACGCTACCCGTGGCCGAAGGTCGAGGAGTTCGATTTCTTCCCGTTCGAACACATCAGCTCCCACCTGCCGGAGGGCATGGGCATGATCACCTGCCACGGGGGCGGGATCTACGAGCACCTGTCGTGGATCATGTCCTACGAAGGGCTGTGCATGGCCCTGTACGACGCGCCGGATCTCGTGCGGGCAGTCGCGGACCGGATCGGCGGCCTGCTCACCGGCTTCTACGCGCACCTGCTCGACCTGGACGGGGTGATCGCCATCTTCCAGGGCGATGACATGGGATTCAAGACCGGCACGCTCCTCGCCCCGGATGTGCTTCGCGCATATTGCCTGCCGTGGCAGAAGAAGTTTGCCGCAATGGCGCACGACAAGGGCAGGCCCTACTTCCTGCACTCCTGCGGCAACCTCGCCGCCATCATGGAGGACCTGATCGAGGACGTGCGGATCGACGGCAAGCATTCGTACGAGAACGGGATCATGCCGGTCCAGGAGTTTCAGAAAAAGTACGGGGACCGCATCGCCGTGCTCGGCGGACTGGACATCAACATCCTCACGCGCTCGACGCCGACCGAGGTGAGGCGGGAGATCGGGAAGCTCATGGACGAGTGCGGGCGCCGGGGCCGCTACGCGGTGGGATCGGGCAACTCGGTGCCCAGCTACATCCCCGTGGAGAACTACCTTGCGATGGTGGAGGAAGCGGTCAGCAGGCGCGGGCTCGCCTGATCACCGGTAGCGAACGAGCTGCCCGGCGGCTTCCAGGCTCGGCAGGGCGCCGCTTGCGACCCCCGCAATGAGCGCCGCCCCGAAGGACGTTTCCTCGCCGTGCACGGGCACCCGCATCCGCATCCCAAGCCGGTGCTCGAAGACTTCACGCAGGGCGGGGTTCAGGCGGATCCCGTTCCCGGATCCTGCCATCGAGGAGACCCGGGCGCGCCGGGCCGAAGGCACGCATTCGTAGAATCCCAGCAGCTCCGCGGCGATTCCCTCCCTCACACCGACAATGAGGTGCTCCGGCGTGAGATTGTCCTGCCCGATCCCGGAGATGCGGCCGCGGATCGAGGGATCCTCGCGGGTCCCGCTGAACCGCGTGTCCACGGCGAGCCTGCCGGCGGGAAGCGCCGATTCGGCAACCGCGTTCATGAGCTCCCAGCTCACGGCGGACCCTCCCGCCGTGAACAGGCGCACCGTGCGTTCGAAGAAACTTCGCAGGAGCGCATAGGCACGGCCTCCGCAGAGAGCGGCGCCGACGGCAAGGTACCCTGCGAAGGGGAAGGGGCGGAGGTCCAGACCGGGGATGTGACTGGCAGAATCCACTCGCAAAGATACCTGGCTACCCGTTCCAATGTTGAAGACCACCGTGGAGAGGACGTCGCGAACCGAGCCGAGAAAACTGGCCTGGTTGTCGCCCGCCGCGGCGAAGACGGGCACGCCCGCCCGTGCGTCCCCGAGCGCGGGAAAGGAGTCGGTGACCTCGGGGAAAAGCCCGGAATCGATGCCGAGCCCTTCCATGTCGCCGCGGCGGAAGTCACGTCGAGCCGCGTCGAAGCACCCGAGGCTTGCCGCGTTCGAGGCGTCCATCCGCGGTACCGTGCTTCGGCCGAGGGTCATGGCGACGTAATCGGAGATCGTGCACAGTGACGCGGAATCGCCTGGAACCAGCCCATGGGCCGCATTGTAGGAGTGGGTGACGGTCCCCATCCCGGTGCTCACCCGGCTGCCGAGCGACTCTGTGAGACGCGACGCCGTGCTCGATCCGTCCGCTCCCGCAAGGTCGCCCCGGCCGTCCTGCCAGGTGTACAGGGGGCTTCTCGCCCGGCCCGCCTTGTCCACGTACAGGATTCCGTGCATCTGGCCGGCGACCCCGATCCCGCCGACGTCTGCCTGCTGATCAAGAAAAGCGTCGAGGATGCCCTTGACCGTTTCCAGTATGATGCCGGGATCCTGGAGGGCTTCCCAGGGCGCACGCCCCGCAAGCCGCGAAGCATTCGGCCGTGTCACAACGGACAGGATCTCTCCAGTCCCGGCGTCCACGACGAGCCCGCAGATCGTCGTCGTGCCGATGTCCAGGCCGACGAGCTTCATGACCGGGGAATCCACGGGACCAGGCCCGAACGCTGGCTGATGTGAACCTCATAGCCGGGGTGCCGTGACAGCATCCTCCCGTCCATCAGGGGAACGCTGATGCCGAGGAACAGGGCGGTGACGCCCGCGGGCCCCACGATCGTCCACCATCGTGACGGGTCCGCGGCAAGTCCGAAGAGCCACAGCCCCCACCAGAACAGCACCTCGCCGAAGTAGTTCGGGTGCCGCGAGAGCGCCCAGAGGCCGGTGTCCAGGATCTGCCCGGGCTTTCGATGCGCGAGGAATCGCCGAAGCTGCCGATCGGCCCCCGCCTCCACGAGGATCGCGGCCGCGGTGACCACCACGGCCAGCACGTCCAGTATGCCGACACCCCGGCTGTTCGCCGAGAGTGCGGGCACGAGTGACAGGCACGCGACGAAGACGACCACCGTCGGCATCATGTGGAACCCGAAAAAGCTCACCGGCCAGTACCCTGCGCCGAGCCGGCGGTAGTCGGCATAGCGCCAGTCCTCGTCCTTGAGCCCGTTCCAGCGCCGCAGCCAGTTCCAGGTGAGCCGGGCCGCCCACGCCAGCACGAGGGCCGTCACGGCGATCTGCCGCACGGCGGTCACTCCCCCCACGCCGCCGAACCGGGTGAGCCACCAGAGCGTGATGACGCCGGGCGCGACGCTCCAGTACGGGTCGTACATGCTGGAGTTGTTCAGCCCGACGCTGGAAGCGAATACGACGATGGTTGCCGCCAGGTCGGCGAGGCCCGCCGACCAGACCGGGGACAGGCCGGCGGAAAGACGGATCACCGCGGCAGCGGCGAGCGCCGCGGCGCAGTAGGCCGCGAGGCAGATCAGAAGAGAACGGGATTTCACCATGGGATCCTCTGGGGTTTCGCGGATTGCTGACATTTCGGACAGTAGAACGCATCGTACCCCAGGACACCGGCGCGGCGGATCGTGCTGCCGCACACGGGACAGGGCTGGTCCTTGCGGTTTCGCACCCGCATATGGTCTCGAACCTTTACTTCCACGGGCTGGGCCGCCTTTTCCACCTCGGCAATGCCCCAGGCCATGACCGAGCGGATGCTCTCGTACAGGGCGCGCCGCTGGTCGGGGGACAGGCTGCTGCACGGTGTTTTAGGGTGGATGCGGGCGGCGAAGAGGATCTCGTCCGCATATGCGTTTCCGATTGCGCTGAGCGCCGCCTGGTCCATGAGGAAGACACGGGCCTGGTGCCGGCGTCCCCGGATGAGCGTTTCGAACCGCTCAAATGTGAACTCGGGCGTGAGGATCCCCACTCCCTGTTCCCGGTATCCAGGAATCGAGTCACAGGCGCCGGCCGCCGTGAGATAGACCTTGCCCATCCGCTTCTCGTCCCCGTAGCGCAGCCAGTCCCCGTTGTCGAGGGCCAGCGAGAAGCAGAGGTGGCTGACCGGTTTGTCCGCCTTTCCTGCGATCTGCAGGCGGCCCGCGAGCATGCAATGCACGATAAGCTCAGCATTGCCGCTCAGGGCGAAGACCATGAAAGGGCCCCGTCTCTCCAGGCCTTCGATGACGCGGCCCGGCAGCGCCTCTGCGAATCCTCCGGCGTTCGGCAGGAGCATGCGCAGGACGATAGGCTCGCGGACGACCGCCTCCGTGATCGTCCTGCCGGCCACGCGCGGCCGCAGGTGCGTGACGATGTATTCCAGGTCGGGGAGCTCCGGCACGGGGTATAGTGAGGACTCAGATCTGCCTCTTGTCAACCACGCGGCGAGATTTGCCGCCCTCCGAGCGCGCAATCGTGCGCGGCTCCACCAGGGTGACCTTCGCGGGGACATCCAGCAGCGCCGCCAGGCCATGCGCGATCCGGGAGCGGAACTGTTCGAGCTTCTTCATCTCGTCCAGCCCGGGCATGTCCTCGGAGATCTCCACCCGCACTTCAAGTGTGTCGATGCCGGCGGTCCTGTCCACGACGATCTCGTAGTGGGGCTGCAGCCCCTTCACCGATAGCAGTACCTGCTCGATCTGGGACGGGAACACCTTCACCGCCCCCATGATGATCATGTCGTCGATCCTCCCCCGGATGCGGGACATGCGTGCGAGGGTGCGGCCGCAGCCGCAGGGCTCCGCGGTCACCGCGCAGAGGTCCCCGGTGCGGTAGCGCACAAGGGGGAACCCCTCCTTCGTGATCGTCGTCAGCACGAGCTCCCCCTCGGAGCCGGCGTGCAGCACCTCGAGCGTCGAGGGATCCACGATCTCCGCGATGAAGCAGTCCTCGTTCACGTGCAGCCCGTCCTTGCGCTCGCACTCGAATGCGACTCCCGGTCCAAGGACCTCGGTGAGACCATAGTTGTCCAGTGCCGTGATCCCGAGGGTGGACTCCAGGCGCGCCCGCAGGCCCTCGCTCCACGGCTCGGCGCCGAAGAAACCTGTCCGGAGGAAGAGATCTTCGCGTGCAACGCCCATGTCCACGACGGTCGCGGCGATCGCCATCGCGTAGCTGGGAGTGCAGGCGAGGGCGGTGGTCTTGAAATCCTTCATGATCCTTACCTGCTTTTCCAGCCCGCCCGTGGAGGCGGGGATCACGGAGGCGCCAAGGCGTTCCGCTCCGGCGTGCAGGCCGAAGCCGCCGCTGA
>JBEKXR010000147.1:0-8151 GCA_049511935.1 Spirochaetia bacterium
GATGAACGAGCCGAAGAGTCGCTCATCGATCGACGTCTTGACGAAGCTCCTGTCCAGCATGATCCGCGCGCGCAGCATGTCCGATCTCCTTCACATTCGTGCGCAGGGGCGGCTCCGGGAGCACCCCGCGCGTTCCCTCGCGCCCCTTGGCGTCTATCCCTTGATTCCTCCGGTCGTGAGGCCGGCGATGAAGTACCTCTGGAATAAGAAGAACACGATGATGATCGGGACCGTGGCCATCAAAGAGCCTGAGATGAGCAGGTCGTAATTGTTCCCGTATGGGGTGAGAAGGCCCGCCAGACCGACGGGCAGGGTAAACATCTTCTTCGTGCGCATGACGATCAGGGGCCAGAGGAAGTTGTTCCAGCTCTGCAGCGCAGCGAGGATGGCCATGGCGCCGAAGGCCGGCGTCATCAGGGGCGCCATAATGCGGAAAAAGATGCCGCCCTCCGACAGCCCGTCGATGCGGCCCGCGTCCACGAAATCGAGCGGGATCCCGAGGACGAACTGCCGGAAGAAGAAAATCGCGAAGGGCGAGACAATGAAGGGAAGCATGATTCCGCGGAATGTA
This sequence comes from Spirochaetia bacterium, assembly GCA_049511935.1. Taxonomy (GTDB): domain Bacteria; phylum Spirochaetota; class Spirochaetia; order SZUA-6; family Fen-1364; genus Fen-1364. Next base: position 572 of record JBEKXR010000147.1, read on the forward strand.
TTCATGGATTTGAAGAAGATCATCAGTTTGTATAGGGGAAGGATCAGGATCTGCAGCGGGACCACTATGACGAGGAGCACGAGGCTGAGCACGATTCTCCTTCCCTTGAACTCGTAGATCCCCAGCCCGTAGCCGACCATGGAGCTGAACAGCAGGCTGAGAGAGGTCTGCAGGACCACGAGGATGACGCTGTTGCGGAACCAGGTCACGTAGGCGCCGCCCTGAGCCGTGGCGAGGCTCGCGAGATAGGTCGGGACGAGGTTCCGCGGGATCAGGGTCTTCATTGTGATCCCGAACCGGATCAGGTCCTGGCCGGGCCGGAAGGAGGCGAGGAAGAGCGCGTAGACCGGGAAAAGGAACAGGAGGCAGAGCACGACGAAGAACAGGGAGAAGAGGACCTGCTTCCTGACCTCCGATGCGCGCAGGCTCCTCATGTGGCCTCCCGCTTGAAGAAGCCGAAGACATTGAGCTGAAGGATGCTGACGATGAGCACGATCAGGAAGAGAATCAATCCGATGGCTGACCCCAATCCCATGGCCCCTCCCTGGAAACCCTTGAGGTAGAGATAGCCGACCATCGTCAGCCCGACATTGTTCGGGGAACCTCCGCCGAGCAGGCCCACCCAGAGAATGTAGCTTTCCTCGAACATGGCGAACCCGCCGAAAATGCTGATAGTCGTGAGAAAAATAATCGTAGGTTTCAACAGGGGGATCGTAATATGGAAGAACCTATAGCTGGCAGATGCTCCATCTATGTTCGCCGCCTCATACAACTCCTGAGGGATGTTCTGCAGTCCGGAAAGGTAATAGATGATGTTCACCCCCGTCCATCGCCACGTGGCCATTCCGACCAGGAGCACCATGGCGGACGTGGAGCCGCCCATCACCCAGTCCGACGGTTTCACCTTGAAAAGGCCGAGTACCGTATTGACGACGGCCGAGGGGCTCGCGGCGAACAGAAGGCGGATGATCGTTCCGGCCACGACCACCGACACGAGGGTGGGAATGAACAGGGCGGCGCGAAAGATGGCGTTGGCAGGATTGCGGGGATTGTTCAGCATGACGGCGAGCAGGATCGGGACGGGGATGAGGATGAGGATCGTGAACACGGTGTAGCGGAAGCTGTTCCAAACCGCCGTGTACATGAACGGGTTCATGAGCCGTTCGTAGTTGAGCAGGCCGATGAAACGCGTCTGTCCCGGGACGATCTCCTGGAAGCTCATGATCACCGTGCTCACCAGCGGATACAGGTAGAACATGAGGAAGGACACGATGAAAGGGAGCACGAAAAGGTACGGCGCGCGCCTGATGGATCCGATACCTCTTTTCACACGATCCCCTTGCCCGAGGCGAGAGGAAGAGGGTCCGGCCGAAGCCGAACCCTCTTGGAGAAAGGATGTGTACTGCTATTTCCGAAGCTGGTCAGCAGCTTCCTTGAGCGCCTGGGCGGGCGTCTTGCTCCGGTCCTTCAAGACCGCGGGTAGGACGCTGTTTCGGATCATGGTGACGCAATCCGGTGTCTGGGTCGTGATCGTAACGGGATAGATCTCGTCCTTCACCTTCAAGAGCATCTTGAACAAATCCTGCCCGTTCTGGAAAAACTCGGTGAACTTGTTCGGCGCGCTCATGGCCGGTTCGTTCCACACATCCCAGCGGATGGGGTCGAAGCCGAGGATCTGCCAGATCATGATGTTGCCCTGCTTGGAGCCCTTGGCGAAGAACACGAACTTCTTGGCGAGGTCGATGGACTGGCAAGAGTTGAAGACGACCGTTCCCGTGCCGCCTATGCCGGCGGAGCGGTAGCCGCCCTTGGTCCAGCGGGGTAGTGGGCGAACGGCGATCTTGCCCGCGAGATCCGGCATGAAGTCCGTGAACCGGCCCATGTACCACATCGGCATCCAGACGGAGCCGAAGGCTCCCGCATTCATGGCGCCGTAGTACGCTGGGTCGTGGTGCCAGCCGCCGGGGGCGACCTCCGCGATCTTGTACTTGTAGATCAGGTCCTGGAGGAACTGCAGGGTTTTCACGTTCGTCGCATTGTCCACGGTGACGCTTCCGTTCGGTGCGAAATAGTCGGACTTCTGCTGCGTGATCAGCGGCCAGTAGGTGATGTGGTCGCTGATTTCCAGCGTGGTCATCGGCTTGCCGGTCTTCGCAACGACCTGCTGGCCGGCTTTCACGTAGTCATCCCACATGTCGATCTTGTCGATGTTCACTCCCGCCGCCTTCATGATGTCCATGTTGTAGTACACGACCGTGGCACCCACGTGGAAGCACAGCGCGTAGTTCTTTCCGTCCTTGGAGTAGGGGGGGAAGCGCGCCTGCACGAACTTGTCCCGGTACGGGTCGATGAGGTCGTTGAACGGGACCATGCGGATATCTCCCTTCAGGAAGTTGCCGAACATGCTGATCTCGATGTCGGCGATATCCGGGATCCCGACTCCTGACTGCACGGCGACCAGGAGCTTGTTGTGCATGTCGGCGTACGGGAAGGCCTCACCTTCGAGTTCGATCGCCTTGTCAGGGTTCTGAGTGTTCCACACCTTCACCGCTGCATTGTAGAAGTCGAGGTGCAGGGGTTGGAAGGTCCACAGGGTCAGCGTGGTCGGCGCGGCGAACGAATTGAGGCCGGCGGCCACAGCAAGGAGGAGTACCAGCACAAGGAGTCTGCGCATTTTGTCTCTCCTTTTTTCAACCTAAAGACTGGGATGCCCGGGGAAAGTGCCGGGCGTAGGGCAACGCCCCATGTGTTCCGATCTTATTCTCCCCGAAACAGATTGTCAATAGAAAATGATAAATACCTGATTATTGGATTTACATTGTGCCTGTAAGCCATCAATATCATATTTATGGGACTCTGTTCCGTCTTTTCTCTAACTACTCTATCTATGTATCACTAAATATGATTTACATTTACGCAACAAAGGACCTTACTAGAGAAGGCAGCCAGATCTGCGCCGGAGCTCTGATGATCATCATGCACTCACGTAGGGGCGCTTATCGCTGAGCTGCAATACGCGCTCGCCGACTTCGTCCTTCTGACAGGGATGGTGCAAAACCGGGCTCTCCCGGTGTTCATAAAGCGTATTGACAGGGGAGCGCGGCCGCAGGTAGCATCAGCGATCTTGCAGAGAATGTGAGTCGACTGATTTCCTCTGGCCATGTTCGACGAAACACACTACACGTCAAGGAGCTTCCGCAATGAACGTGATCGAACTGAAGGGTGTCAAGAAGGATTACCCCCTGGGCGCGACGACGGTGCATGCCGTGCGCGGCGTGGATCTTACCATTGAGGAAGGGGACTTCATTTCCATCATCGGACCCTCCGGAAGCGGCAAGACGACGCTCCTGAACATGATCGGCTGCATCGACCATGCGACCGAAGGGGTTGTGAAGATCCACGGTGAGGATGTAACGACCTATACCGACAGGAAGCTCACCGATCTGCGGCTCCACACCATCGGGTTCATCTTCCAGACATTCAACCTCATTCCCGTGCTCAGCACGCGGGAGAACGTCGAGTTCCCCCTGCTCCTGATGAAGAAGGAGAACCTGAAAAGGCGGGAGATCCGCGGCCGGGCGGAAAAGCTCATTGAAGAGGTGGGGCTGAAGGACCAGATCAACCAGAAGCCCTTCGAGCTCTCCGGGGGCCAGCGTCAGCGCGTGGCCATCGCCCGCGCCCTGGTGACGCGTCCGGCCATCGTCCTGGCGGACGAGCCGACGGCGAACCTGGACTCGGAAACCGGCGAGATGATCCTGCGGCTGATGAAGGAGCTGAACGAGATCGAAAAGACCACCTTCATCTTCTCCACCCACGACCCCGACATCCTGAAATATGCGCACGGGGTCGTGAAGATCAAAGACGGCCTCATGGTCAATTGAGGAAACGGCATGCTCATTCTGAAAATCGCCTGGAGAAGCCTTCTCCGGCACCGGGCAAAGAGCATCGTCATCGGGGTCATCCTCTTCCTGGGGGCCTTCATCATGACCCTTGGGGACGCCACCACCATCGGCATGCGCCGGGGCGTCGAGGAGAACATCGTCAAGAGCTTTACCGGTCACATCATCCTGGTGTCAAACGAGGAGACCAAAGACAACGTCCTCTTTACGCCCATGATGAAGCCCCTGAAGATCCTCAAGCAGTACGAGCAGATCCGCTACGTGCTGCAGAAACAGGGTTTCGTCCAGGACTTTCTCCCCATGACCCGGGGAGGGGTTTCGATCCTTGGGGGCCAGGAGATGAGCTTCATGTCGACCTTCGGGTGCAACTTCGACGACTTCCAGCGGGTGTTCGGAAACCCGGTCAAGCCCGTCGAAGGCCACCTCCTCCAGGGCAGCGAACACGGGCTGCTCGTAAACATCGACGGAAGGAAGACACTACAAAAATCACAGGGATACTGGCTGGTTCCGCAGGGGACGACCTTGAACGAGGCGAACCTCAGCGATGATGCCAGAAAGGAGTTGCCGAAGCTGGAGACGCGCGATTCACTGGCGCTGGAAGGATTCGGGGAGGCAAACTCTACGAACAAGGACGTTCCCATCGTGGGGGTCATGCGGTTCAGGTCTCTGAACACACTGATGCAGGAAATCACGATCATGGATATCGAGACCTACCGGGAGCTGTTCGGCTATTTCACGGCTCAGGATGTGGTGGAACAGCTGCCGCCGGAGCAGAACGCGCTTCTGTCGGCGGGCGAGGAGGCTCTATTCGGGGGAGGGGACATCTACTCCTCGGAAAAGACCGCGTCTTCGGTATCTGAGCTGGAAAAGAAGATCAAGGCGCCGGAAAAAGTCACCCGAACGATCAATTTCGACATCGCGGCATACAACTACGTCTCGGTCGTACTGAAGCCCGGCGTGAGCGTGGATGCGGGGGTGGAGAAGATGAAGCAGGTGGTCAAGGAGAACAACCTGCCCGTAAAGGTCCTGAGCTGGAAACAGGCCGCCGGACAGGTCGCCTCGATCTCGGACATCCTCCAGCTCATCCTGATCGTGTTCGTGGTTCTGCTGTTCTTCGTGGCCATCATCATCATCATGAACACCCTCAGCATGAATGCCCTGGAGCGCACGGAGGAGTTCGGCATGATGCGGGCCGTGGGCGCGCAGAAAATGTTCGTGACGAGGATGTTTCTGGCCGAGACCTTCTCCCTGTCGTTCGTCTTCGGCGGCGCCGGAATAATCGTGGGAGTGATCGTTACCGGGATCGTGCGGGCCCTGCATATCGGGTCCGGAGCGAACCAGATCTTCGAGCTTCTGTTCGGCGGGGAGGTGTTCCGCCCGATCCTGGGCCCGAGCGGAATCATCATCGGCGTGATCTGCCTGGCCGTCGTGACCCTCTGCGCGGTGCTCTATCCCGTGTTCGTCGCGCGCACAATCACCCCCCTGGACGCGATCAATCGCCACTAGACGAGGAATATCGAGATGAAAGGGATCCTGGGTTTTTTCGTATCACGAGCGCGAAGCCTGAATGTCGTGACGAGGATCGCGTTCCGCAATCTCGTCCGGCAGTTCCGCAGGAACCTGCTGCTCGGCATCGGCATCGCGATCAGCATGTGCATCCTCGTGGTGACCGCCTCCTTTACCAACGGCCTCACCGACATCCTGTTCAACAAGGTTATGGTCTACATGACCGGGCACATCCGCGTGATCGAAGACTCCTACACGACGCGGCGCAGCGACGTCATCCGCGACACTCCCCGTTTCATCAAACTGATCAGGAAAAACGTGCAAGGGATCAAGAGGATCGACGTGACAGTGAGCACCTTCGGCCGCAGCATCGGGAACGGCAAGACCGGCATGTGCGCCCTGATCGGCATCCCCCGGGACGCAAGCTTCTACAGCGAGACACAGCTGGAAGCCGGCAACCCGCGGGACATCTTCAAGCCTGACGTCTTTCCCGGAATCATCCTCTACAAGAACGCCGCGCGCGACATCAACGTCGGCATGAACGACATCGTGACCGTGCGCTTCGATACGGTCTACGGCCAGTCCCAGGCCCCCAAGTTCAAGGTGGTGGGCCTCATCCCCTCGGAAAACATGTTCATGGACGTGGCGGCATTCGTCGACCAGGACACACTTCGGGGGCTGCTGAATCTCAAGCCCGACGAGTCCCTTGGCTTAAATATCGTCACCACATACCCGGAAAACGCGCAGAAGGTGATTGCCGAGGCCGACAAGCTGCACGCCGCCCTCGTTCCGGAGGCCGCCGGCGTGGAGGCCCTGTTCGTTGCCGGAGACAAGCAGGCGGCGGCGGACATGTTCGCCTTGAAGCTGCAGTCCGATCCGGCCGCGTACCAGGTCGCGGCGGACAATCTACAGTTCGTGCAGGGGGACTTGAAGGCAGTGGCCGAGGCGAAGGATGGGATCATCCTCACGGAAACCTTGGCGACGCAGCTGGGCGCGAGGGTCGGCACGCGCCTCAGCTACGGATACGATCCGCGAAGCGGAACGGGCCCTGTCGGAAAAGAGGTGGTCGTGAGAGGCATCGTGAAGACGGTGTCGCCCTTCGCCGCATCCACCGCCTTTGCCAACGAGGATGTCTTCTATCAGACCTACTTCTGGAACATTCCCCGGCAGCCCGCTTTGGTCGCGCATGATGCGCCGCTTTTCAAGGCCCTCCTGCCCGAATGGGACCTCATGCAGCGGAGCCCGAACACGGACGCAGCAATGAAGAAGCGCCTGGCCCTGGGCAGGGAACCCTGGAAGGGCGCGAAAGTAGATGTCCAGACCATGTTCGAGAACGCAAGCGTCATCGTCGACTTCCAGAAGGGCCTGAATACCGTCTCCCTGGTTGCTGTGCTGATCCTGTTCTTCGTCATCCTCATCGGCGTGATGAACACCATGAGGATGAGCATCCGCGAGCGTACGCGTGAGATCGGCACCAACCGGGCCATCGGGATGCAGCGCGGGGACGTGCGCTCCGTGTTCGTCATGGAGATCGTATTCCTGGCGTTCCTGGCGAGCGTGGCGGGGGTCCTCCTGGCCTACGGGCTGATGGCGCTCCTGTCCCTGCCCACCTTCGATCTGAAGGACAATCCGTTCGGCATGTTCTTCGTGCAGAAACACATGTATTTCGTCCCGAAGGCCTCCACGATCATTGCGAACTTCCTCACCATCGTGCTCGTGGCCTTTGTGATCGCATTCTTCACGGCGCGGCGCGCGGCGAAGATGAGAGTGGCAGACGCGCTGCGCCACTACGAATAGGAGAGAGGAATGAAAGCCAAAGGAATGACACTGGCGCTGGGGCTGCTCCTGCTGGCCCCCGCCCTGTGGGCCAATCCCTCGGTGGCGGAGATTATCGACTACGTGGACACCAACCTTCAGCTGAAGAGCGACATGACTGCGCAGGCCCGCATCACGACCCGGGACCCCGAGCAGGGAACCAAGGTGATCGACAGCGTGTACTATCGGCGCGACATCGACGATGCATTCCTCATCGTGATCGCGGACCCCGAGAGCGATCGGGGCAACGGGTACATGCGCGTGGGGGACAACCTGTGGATGTACAAGCGCGCCACGCGCACCTTCACCCACATCGGGCGCGACGAAAAGATCGGAGGGTCCAACGCGAGCGCCGGGGAC
>JBEKXR010000148.1:0-8120 GCA_049511935.1 Spirochaetia bacterium
AGGAGCATGCCGATGAACTCCCGTCGGAACTCCTCCTCGTCCAGGAGGAGGTCGAACTGCCTCTTCGGCAGGAGGAACACCTCCGCCGCGGTCAGCGCACAGGCGCTGACAGGGAACCGGTCCTGCTGGAAGAGGACGACCTCGCCGAAAATCTCCCCCGGCCGCACCAGCTTGATCACCACCTCCTTGCCGTCGGCGGATGTCTTGAAAAGCTGGACCGCTCCCTGCGCCATGAGATACATCGAATGCCCGGTTTCCCCCTCGAGGAAGAGCATCTCCCGTTTGCGCAGCGTCTTCGGGATGCAGATCGCTGCCACAGCTCGGCGCCGGGCCGGTGAGAGCGCGCGGAAGAAGTCGGACTGCTCGAGAAGGATCAGGATGTCCATCGGGGGCTCCTCCGAAGGAAATGTACCCTGCACGGCGAGTCTTGATCCACATCAAGGAAACGATCCGTTCCGTGGAATAGATTCCACTCATGAGCAGACGAACGATCATCTCCATCGACGAAGAGAAGTGCAACGGCTGCGGGCTCTGCATCCCGAACTGCCCCGAGGGGGCAATGCAGGTCATCGACGGCAAGGCGCGCTTGATCAGCGATCTCTTCTGCGACGGCCTGGGCGCATGCGTGGGCTACTGCCCCGAAGGGGCGATCACGCTCACCGAGAGGGAGGCGGAGCCCTACGACGAGACGCGGGCCATGGCGAACATTGCCCCCCACGGACCGGCCACGATCAAGGCTCACCTCGAGCACATTGCGGCGCATGGCGAAGATCGCCTTCTGGCGCAGGCACTGGAATGGATGCGTGACGGAGGGATCGGTGTCCCGGACGGCTTCTCGCACGAAGCCGGGGTGAGAGGGGCGGCGAGCAGCAAAGCCCGCGAGCCGGTACATTCCCCGGTCCCCCGGTCGGCGCTCACGAACTGGCCCATCCAGATGCACCTGCTGTCTCCCATGGCGCCGAGGTTCAAAGGAGCCGACGTTCTCCTGAGCGCTGACTGCGTCGCGTACGCCGCAGGCTCTTTTCATTCTTCGATGCTCGACGGCAAGGCCCTGGCAATCGCGTGCCCGAAGCTCGACGAGGGCCGGGATATCTACCGGGAGAAGCTCACGGCGCTCATCGACCACGCGCAGATCGCGTCTCTCACCGTGGTGATGATGCAGGTCCCCTGCTGCCGCGGTCTCCTCGACGTGGCCCGGCAGGCGCGCGAGCGGGCGCACCGCACCATCCCGTTGAAGGCAATGATCGTGTCCATCGACGACGGGACCGTTCTCTCGGAGCAGGCAGTCTAGAGGCAGGAAGGCCGCTGGATTCCTGTCCCGCCTCGATCATTTGACGGCGATGGCCACGAGGTCGTTCGTGCCGGGTGCATCGAAGTCGAGGAAGCCGTAGCTTCCGTACACCCGCACGGAAGAAAATCCAGTCCGGGCAAGCTCGGATTCCAGCGTGCTCCGCCGCAGGGCGCGCAGGGGGGTGCTCTGGACCGTCTGGCTCCACACGCCGCTGCGCCTCTTCAGCATGACGAGGGTGAAATCGATTGATTCATCGGCGCCCGTGCCGGCCGAAATTCCACCTTCAGCGGCGGCAGGCGCATAGTCCGTGATCCTGAGGAAGAGCGTCTCCCCTTCCCCGTCGGTCCGTGAGGCGAGCGGCATGAAACGCTGCCGCTCCCGCAGCAGCCGGTCGTAGTTCCTGTTCTGGATCACCAGGATGCCCCCGGGCTTCAGGAGCCCGGCGAAGTCAGAAAGGCAGAGGCGGAGGGAAGCGTCGTCCAGGAGGTGGGGAAGCGAATTGCCGATGCACGTGACCGCATCGAAGGAGCCCCTGATCCGTCGTGTCAGCTCGCCGAACCCGGCGACCTCGAAGCGGACCGGCACCCCGGCGTCCCGTGCATTCGCGCGGGCCTTTTCCACCATCACGGGGCTGAGGTCGGCGCCCGTGCAATCCCGGCCTGACCGTGCGAAGGCAATCGCGTGCATCCCCGTCCCGCACGCGGCGTCCAGCACGCGGCGGGCGCCGCTTTCGTCGAACACGCGCCTGAAGAAGGCCTCCTCGCGAGCGAGCCTTTCCTCCCATGACATCATCAGGTCGTAGTCCTGTCCCAGCACGTCGTAGAATCCCTGCGCGTCCATCGGCCTGACCTCTCCCTTTGACTCGCGTTGCCGGACCATACTATCCTGCGCGCAAAGGGAGGATCAATGAGCAGCCTCGTCTGGGCAGAGCTCGATCGCGCGGCGCCCGAGCACAACCTGCGCCAGCTCCGTGCAGGAGCCGCTCCCGGCGTCATCGCCTGCGCGGTGATCAAGTCCAACGCGTACGGCCACGGGGCGGCGCAGTTCGCCTCCCTCCTTCCGTCGGCGGAATGGTTCGGGGTCAATTCACTGGAGGAAGGGCTGGAGCCGCGGCGGCTGGGCACCACCCGGCCCATCATCCTCCTGGGCCACGTCGCCCTCTCCGAGCTGGAGGCCGCCGTCGGGGCCGACCTCGGGCTGACGGTCTACAACCGGGAGACGATCAATCCTCTCTCCTCCTCTCCGTTCCTGCCTTGGCCGGCCCGGGTCCACGTGAAGGTCGACACCGGAACCTCGCGCCAGGGAGTGATGCTCGATGAGCTGGAAGATTTTCTCCTGCTCGTGAAGCGGAGCCGGAATCTCACCCTGGAGGGGATCTCCACGCATTATGCGAATATCGAGGATACCCTCAACCACGAGTATGCGGAGCTGCAGATCACCCGTTTCGCATCCGCATTAGGCGTCGTCGAGAGGACGGTGGGCCGTCCGCCGTTCATCCACGCCGCCTGCTCCGCCGCGGTCCTTCTCTTCTCATCCACGCACTTCACCATGCTGCGGTCCGGCATCGCGCTCTATGGGCTGTGGCCGTCTCGCGAGACGCTCCTCGCCTCGAGAGAAAGGCGGCTCGGTACCTGATTTCCGTCCCGTGCTCACGTGGAAGACGCGGATCGTGCAGATCAAGACGATCCCTGAAGGAGGCTACGTGGGGTACGGCTGCTCCTACAAGACAATAAGGAACACGGTCCTCGGCGTGCTCCCCGTTGGCTACGCCGACGGCTACGATCGAGCCCTGGGCAACCGGGCGCACGTGCTGGTACGGGGTCGCCGCGCGCCGGTCCTCGGAAGGATCTGCATGAACCTCTGCATGGTGGATCTGACCGACGTGCCGGGCGCGAAGCTGGAGGACGAGGTGGTTCTCCTGGGAAAGTCCGGTGAGGAGCGGATCAGCGCCGAGACAATGGCGGAATGGGCGGGAACGATCAATTACGAGGTCGTGACCAGGATCAGCCCCTTCCTGCCGCGGAAGATCGTCGGATAGGAAGCTCCCCGGACTGAAGGGTCTCAGGAGTGAATGCGCCCTCCCGGGGCCTCAGGCCCCTTTGGGCTCAGGCCCCTTTTCGCGGCTGCGGAATATCTCGCCATACAGCTTCTCCGCGCACGCCGGGCAGATCCCGTGACTGATGAGAGGTGCCGCCCCGGGAGCAACCGTGCCGATCGTACGGATGACTGTCTTGCATTCCGCGCACACGCAGATGAGCCCTTCGCGCTTCTGCACTTTCTTCATCAGCCCCCCCCGATGTCGTACCGGCGATTATGGGCGACCCGGCCGGTTTTGTCAAACAGATTCTCTCAGGGGGCCGAATCCCTGAAGAGCTTGTCCGCCTGTGCCTGCAGTCCAGCGAGTGTCGTGTCGATGTCCCCGCCGTCCAGGATCCGGCTGTAGGCGGCGGTGATGGCATCCCGCACCAGGTCATAGCCCGCAAAGGGCGGCTCGGCCTTGAGGTTCGCAGTTTTCAGGATCGACCAGGCGGCGGAGAATCTCGGGTCCGCATCGAGCATGTCCCTGATGAGAGGCTCGGCCGCCTTGCGGACGGGGAAATACTTGGACACGTGGGCCCACTGCGCCTGCTGCCGGGGCTCCGAGAACCACCGCACGAACAGCCAGGCGGCAAGCTGCTTCTGTGGCGTGGTCTTCGGGATGCTCACGCTCGCGCCATACAGGTCGATGGCGGGATTCGCCGTCGGGGCCTGCTGGGGAACCGGCGCGATGACCCATTCCGCCGGCCCGTTCCTGCTCGAGGAGACGGCGTTCGCGTAGAAGGACAGCCCCGACGTGGATCCCAGCGTGAAGGCCACGATGCCGTTTCCGAAATCGGTCTGGTCGTCGTATTTCTTCGGGATCTTCCGCGCGACCCCCTGCTTCACGAGGCCCGCCATGAACTGCATCGCGGCCTTCATCTGGGGAGTGTTCAGCGTGTAGCCCCGGCCGTCGGCCCGGGCAAACTCCCCTCCCCGGGAGATGACGAACGCGTACACGTGAGAGGCATCGAGATTGTCCAGGGCGTAGCCGTACGTTCCGTTAGTCCTGCTGCTCGCCCGGGCGCAGTCCAGCGCGAACTCCGCCCACGTGCGCGGCGGAACCGTGATCCCGACGGACTTCAGGAGGCTCATGTTCACGTACATGACCTCGATGGACCTGTTCGGCGGAAAGCCCAGCCGCTTCCCCCCGAACTGCGCGTTGACGTCCTGGTTGATGAATCCCGGGAAAAAATCACCGAGGTCCTTCCCCAGGCCCCAGGCGGGATCCTTCACGTACACATTGAGGTCCGTCAGGGCATCATTCACCTCGTAGGTGGCGGCCTGGTTCTGGTAGGCCACGACCAGCTCGGGCGGGCTGCCGGCGGCGATCGCCACGGCCATCTTGTTGTAAATCTGGTCGTACGGTCCCTGGTACTCGCCCTTCACGGTGATCTTCCACCGGTTGGAGGCGTTGAAGTCGTCGATCATCTTCTGCATCCCGTCCCCATTGCCTCCCGTATGCTGGTACCAGTAGCTGACTACCGTCCCGGTGGGATCCACTCCGGCGGGCCCGCCCGACTGGCCGAACACCGCAAGCGGCGCCTCCAGGAGCACACACACCAGCATGTGCATTCTCATCTCGACCTCCTTCGAAACCGGTCCGTCTGCCGGGCCCGCTGCCCGCGGCAGGAGGGCGTCACCCCTTGATGCCGCTGCGCGCAATGGCCTCCGTGAACTGCTTCTGCGCAAGAAAGTAGGCGAGCACGACCGGGAGCACGGCGATTACGGCGCCGGCCATGCGCAGCTCGTTCTGCGGGCCCGCCTCGGTGATGAACGTGGTGAGCCCCACGGTGATCGGCCTCCAGCGCTCGCTGCGCGTGACCACCAGCGGCCACTGCAGCGAGTTCCAGGAGCCGACGAACGCAAGGAACGCGACGGTGAACAGGGGAGCGCGTGAGAGCGGCAGTGCGAGGGACAGGAACGACCGGACGTGCCCCGCCCCGTCGATTCGCGCGCTTTCCAGCAGCTCGTTCGGGAGCTGGGCGAAGAACTGGCGGAGAAGAAAGATGGAAAACGCGCTCGCGATGAAGGGGACGGTGAGTCCCGCGAGGGTATCGTACCATCCCAACCGTGTGATCACAATGAAGCTGGGCACCAGTGTCACGCTTTCGGGTATCATGAGGGTCGAGAGAAAGGCGGCGAAGAGGAGCCGCGAGCCGACGAAACGGATCTTGGCGAATGCGTACGCCGCGAGGGAGGAGCTCGCCGTCACTCCCGCCACCGTGAGCAGGGCAATGATCAGGCTGTTGCGGAAGTACAGGCTGAAGCGCGCCGTCGTCCACGCCCGAGCGTAATTGCCCCACTGCGGCGCCGTCGGCCAGAATCCGGGGTCAAGGGGGATCGGGCTGTTCCTCGTGATCGTCTCACCGGTCGTCTTCAGCGACGTGCTCGCCATGAAGAGAAACGGCAAGAGGCAGACCAGGGCTCCCACGGCAAGCAGGAGGAGGACCGAAGCTCCCCCCGCGGTCAGTCGCCCGGGACTCTGCGATGCCTCAATCGCCATAACTGATGCTCCTCTCGGTCGTGCGCTGCTGCGCGAGGGCGAGCCCCAGCACGATCAGGAAGAGAAGGACCGCCACCGCGGAGGCGTAGCCGAGATTCCCCTTTCGAAAGGCGGTGAAAAAGATCATTACGCTGATCGGGTCGACGGTTCCCGACGCGGCAGGGCTGCGCAGGACATAGAGGTGGGTGAACGCCTTGAACGTCCCGATCACCCCGAGCAGGGAAAGGAAATATGTGGTCGGAGAGAGCAGCGGCAGGGTGATCGAGAAGAAGCGGCGCACCGCGCCCGCCCCGTCCACCTCGGCGGCCTCGTGGATCTGACGGGGAATAGCGCCGAGCCCGGTCATGTAAACCAGCGCGTAATAACCGACGAACACCCACCAGCTGTAGAAGACGATCGAGGCCAGGGCAAGACTGGGTCCCTGCGCCCATTCACCCCAGTACGCGGCGACCACGCGCGCAGATTGCTGCGGGAGCCCCCTGCCGAGCGCGAGGGCCACGATGCCCCGGGGCTCCTGGAGCCACTGCAGGGGCGCCGCGCCGAAGAGCCCCGCGAGCTGGTTCGCGAAGGAGTCCGGCCTCAGGGAGAAGAGCAGCTCGAAAATCGCCGCGGTGGCGACGGTCGGCGCGATGTAGGGAAGGAGAGAGATCACGCGGAACGCCTGCTTCCCGCGGATCGACCGCGTGAGCAGGACTGCGAGCAGGAGGCCCGCAGCCATCTGGGGCGGCACGGTGCAGATGCAATACCAGATCGTGACCCTCAGGGCGTCGAAAACCTCGCGGTCGCCCCGCGAGGCGAGGAATGGCAGGAAGACGGCGATGCCGATGAGCGAAGCGGCGAGCAGGCCCGCTCCTCCGTACGTCCCTGCGCGGCTGCCGCCCTGCCGGCCGGCACGAAGGAGCATGGCCGCCAGGATGAGCCCGGCCACCGACCCGGCCAGCGCAACGAGGTACGCGGGGTTGTCGCCGAACAGCGAGAGGTAGTTCTCGAGGCCGGAGAAACGCCCGCGGGAGAGGCGCCAGCGGAAGAGGCTCACGTACATGGTGAAAATGACGGGGAAGAGACCGAACACGGCGATGATGAGGGCGGATGCGCCGACGAAGGCATACGCCGTCAGCGTGTCGTGGAGGGCTCGCCCCGGGAATCGACGTCGTTCGAACATCCGGTGGTTCCCTGGCTGCCGAGCGCTCATTGCCTGCGGGAAAGATAGAAGGATGACCTTCGGAAGTCAAGGATCGCGGCCGCAGCCAACGTGTTAATCGCCGCTGCTCAGCGCTTTGCGTTGACGCCCTCCCGGAATAACCGTATCATAATATCTTGTAGAACATGAAAATACTCGTCGTGTCCTCGCATGAGCAGGAGTTCGGGGGCGGAGAAGGCCGGCTGGCCTTCGAGTTCGCCATCGAGATGTCGAAGAGGCACGAAGTCGTGCTCATGTATCCCGGCAGGGGGCCGGAAGCGCTCCCGCCGGGCGCACGGCTGACTGTCCATCAGATCAGGAGCCTCGACTACACGCTTCCCGCCCTGAAGGGAGAGGAGCTGCGCGCTCTTCTGCGTTTTCTCGACGAGTTCAGCCCCGATGTCATCCATTCACATACGCCATGGTTCCTCGGGGCGATCGCGCAGGCATGGGCCTTCCTCCACGGGGTGCCGTTCTTCTTCACCGCCCACGAGCTGCCTTCCAAGATGCTGGAGTGGGGGTTGGTGCGATACCTCCGCGGCGTCCTGCAGAGCCCCCTTCTGCACGCGCTCACGCGCACCTACCTGGTGAGCTTCTGCCGTCATTGCACGGGAGTCGTCGCTCTCAACAAGGCGTCGGCCGATGACATCCGCGGAATCGGGTACCGCGGCCGGCTCTTCGTCATTCCCAATGGCCGCACCCTGGCAATGTACAACGGCACCGGGCCGACGGACATCCATGGCCGGGAGAAAGTGCTCACATTCGTCGGCGATTTCGGGCCGCGCAAGAACCAGATGTACCTCGTGAGCGTGATGAACCACCTGCCCGACGAGTACCGGCTTCTCCTGATCGGGCACGACGTGGACCATCACTACCGCCGCGAGATCGACTCGGCGATCGGCCCGGAGCTCCGCCGCCGGGTGAGCTTCACCGGCAGGCTCGATCACTCCAGGATTCCCGCCCAGTTGGCGAAGACCCACCTCTGGGTCTCCGCGTCGCTGATGGAAGTCCAGAGCCTCGCCGTCCTGGAGGCGCTGGCCTCGGGCACGCCGGTGCTCGGGCTGTCG
>JBEKXR010000149.1:0-12558 GCA_049511935.1 Spirochaetia bacterium
CAGTACACCAAACCTCACACGAAGGCCTGGGCCCAGAAAGTGGCCTCCTTGGATGCGTACGTTTTCGTGACGCCTGAGTACAACCACGGTCCGTCCGCATCATTGAAGAATGCCATCGACTTCGTGTACGCGGAGTGGAACAACAAGGCGGCAGGGTTCGTGAGCTACGGCGCTGCCGCCAGCGGCGGGCGCGCGGTCGAACAGCTTCGCCCGATCATGGCGGAGCTTCAGATCGCCGACGTGCGATCGCAGGTTCTTCTGTCCTTGTTCACCGACTTCGAGAACTTTGCCAATTTCAAGCCCAACGCTGTTCACGAGACTGAATTAGCGACGATGCTCGACCAGGTCGTTGCGTGGGGCGGAGCCTTGAAGACCTTGCGGTCCTAGAAGTTCACCCCGGTGGCGGTGGAGAAGGAAGCAGCGGCGAAGGCCTCCTCGTAACTCCCTTCACTCGTCAGGGACAAAAAAGGCCCCGCGGTCAGCACGACGGCGGGGCCTCATCGTCCGAAAGATTGCGCTCTACTTCTTCCTGCCCTTCGGCGCGGTTTTCTTCGCGGCAGACCGCTTCATTGCGACCTGCTTCGCGGCCCTTTTCGCCGCCTTCTTTGCCACCTTCTTGACCGTCTTCTTCGCCGCCGGCTTCTTTGCGGCCTTCATGGCAACCTTCTTTGCGGCAGGCTTCTTCGGCGCGGCAGGCTTTACCGATGACTTTGCCGGCGCCCTGGCCCGATCCGCGTCAGCCACCGCCTCCTGCGCGGCTGCCAGCTTGGCAAGCGGCACCCGGTAGGGCGAGCAGGACACGTAGCTCATGCCCACCCTGTGGCAGAACTTCACCGATTCGGGCTCCCCGCCATGTTCTCCGCAGATCCCGATCTTCAGGGTCGGCTTCACGGCTCTCCCTTTGGTGATGCCCATCTTGATCAGCTCCCCGATTCCCTCCTGGTCGATGGTCTGGAAGGGGTCGGCGGGCAGGATCTTCTTTTCCAGATACGTGGGGAGGAAGCTCGCCATGTCGTCGCGTGAGAATCCGAATCCCATCTGGGTCAGGTCGTTGGTCCCGAAGGAGAAGAATTCGCACACGCCGGCGAACTTGTCCGCCGTCACGCAGGCGCGGGGGATCTCTATCATCGTCCCGACGACCAGCACGAGCTTCGACTTGGACAGGTTGAACTTCGCCAGGACTTTCTCGTAGACGCGGTCGATGATCTTCTTCTGGTCCACGATCTCTTCCATGGTGGAGGTGACGGGGATCATGATCTCGGGCCGCGCATTCTTGCCGGCCTGGATGAGCTCCGCCGCGCCTTCCAGGATGGCCTGGGTCTGCGTTTCCGTCATCTCGGGGTACGAGATGCCCAGGCGCACGCCCCTGTGGCCCATCATGGGGTTGGACTCGTGGAGGTTGTCCGCGCGCTTGTTGAACTCGTCCAGGGAAATGCCGAGGTCCGTGGCCAGGCGCTGGCGCTCTTCCGCGCGGGTCGGGACGAACTCGTGCAACGGGGGATCCAGGAAGCGGAAGGTGACGGGGAGCCCATCCATGACCGCCATGGTCTGCTTCACGTCGTCCTTCATGAAGGGGAACAGCTCTTCCAGCGCTTTGCGCCGCTCCGCCTCGGTCTTGGAGGCGATCATGCGCCGCAGGAGGAAGAGCGGCTTGTCCGCGCCTTCACCGTAGAACATGTGCTCGAACCGGAAAAGGCCGATGCCTTCCGCCCCGAACTCGCGCGCCTTCTTCGCGTCTTGCGGGGTGTCCGCGTTGGTGCGCACGCCGAGCTTCTTCACCTTGTCGCAGATCGCCATGAAGCCGACAAAGTCGGGGTTTTCTCCGGCCGCCTTGATGAGGGGCAGGGCGCCTACGTAGACGGTGCCCTTGCTCCCGTTCAGGGTGATCCAGTCCCCTTCCTTGATGACCGTGCCCTTCACGTTGATCTGGCGTGCCGCAAAGTCCACGTGCACGTCTGCCGCTCCCACGATGCAGCACTTGCCCCATCCGCGCGCCACGAGGGCAGCGTGGGAGGTCATGCCGCCCCGGGCGGTGAGAATGCCCTGCGCCGCGCGCATGCCCTCCACGTCCTCGGGGTTGGTCTCTTCACGGACCAGGATGACTTTCTTGCCCTGCCGGGTCCACTCCACCGCGTCCTTTGCGGTGAGGACGACCTGGCCGACGCCTCCGCCGGGTCCTGCAGGAAGGCCCTTCACGAGGACGGGAGTCACCCTTTCCTTCGCGGGGTCGATGACGGGGTGCAGCAGCTCGTCCAGCTGCGCCGCCGTCACGCGGGCCACCGCCTCATCCGGCGCACACAGCTTCTCTTTCACCATGTCCACGGCCATGCGGACGGCAGCCGGTCCGTTGCGCTTGCCGACCCGGCACTGCAGCATCCAGAGCTTTCCCTTCTCAATCGTGAACTCCAAGTCCAGCATGTCGTGGTAGTGTTTTTCCAGGCGCTTCTCGATTGCGTGCAGCTCCCCGTAGATCCGGGAGAACTGCTTCTCCAGAGATGGAAGACCGGCGGTGTGCTCGGTCTTTCCTGCCTCGTTGATGGGGTAGGGGGTGCGGATTCCCGCCACCACGTCCTCACCCTGTGCGTTGGGCAGCCACTCGCCGTAGAAGACGTTCTCGCCCGTGGCGGGGTTTCGCGTGAAAGCGACGCCGGTGCCGGAGTCATCGCCCATGTTCCCGAACACCATGGACTGCACGGTGACCGCGGTGCCCCACTCGTCGGGGATTCCCTCGATGCGGCGGTAGGAGATCGCGCGTTTGCCGTTCCAGCTCTGGAAAACCGCGCGGATGCCTCCCCACACCTGCTCCTTCGGATCTTCGGGGAAGTCCTTGCCGAGGACCTCCTTGACCTTCGCCTTGTAGATCCGGATGAGGGACTTCAGGTCTTCGGCGGAGAGGTCCGTGTCCTGCTTCGCGCCCCGGGTGCGCTTCATCTTCTCCAGCTCGCGCTCGAGCTGCTGGCGGATTCCCATGCCCTCCGCGGGCTCGATCCCCTCCGCCTTTTCCATGACCACGTCGGAGTACATCTGGATGAGGCGGCGGTATGCATCGTAGACGAAACGCGCGTTGTGGGTGGCGGCGATAATCCCCTGGGCCGTCTTTTCATTGAGGCCGACGTTGAGAACCGTTTCCATCATGCCCGGCATGGACTTGCGGGCGCCCGAGCGAACGGAGACCAGGAGCGGATTCGCGGGATCTCCGAACTTGTGGGACATGATCTTTTCGATATGCTTCAAGCCGGCATCGACCTGGCTGTCCAGGCCGGCAGGATGCTTGCCCTTGTTCTTGAAGAAGTGGTTGCACACTTCGGTGGTGATAGTGAAACCGGCAGGGACCGGCAGCTTCAGATCGGCGTGTCCCGCCATCTCCGCGAGGTTCGCGCCCTTGCCTCCGAGAAGGTTCTTCATCTTCTCGTTGCCGTCCGCTTTTCCTCCGCCGAACAGGTAAACGAATTTGTCCGCGTCCATGCAGGTGTCTCCTCTTTCGTCGATCGATGTGGATGGAAGTGTACTACTAATGAGGCTCTTTCGTCGTGAAAGAGGAATACCCCCAAAGGATGCCGGACGTCAAGAGAGGGGAAGACGCACCTGGATCGAGGTGAACTGCGGTAAAGCGGGGCATCCAAATGATGGAGATTCAAGCTGATTCAAGTTGACGCCTGACTTTGAGGCGTGTAGACTGCAGAGCGGATTGTATCGATGCCCCGAAGAGTGAGAAACGAAATATTGCCGGCCGCCGGGGGAAGCACAGTGAGAATGAGAGCATTTGGCATACTTCCAGACAGAACACCATTCGCCGTCATCCTTGTCCTGCTCGTCTTGTCAGGAACACGTGGGTGGGCAGCACCCCTCCCGAGTGAGGATGCCGTCGGGGTAAGCTTTTTTATCGAACCTCTGCTTCAAAAAGGGTTCGGAGGCACTTCCTACGATCTGTCTTTCGACGAAGGGGGCGGAGTGACCGGGCTCAGCCGCCTCGAGTTCCCTCAGCTCTCTCTGGAGGCGGGGGCTCTCCTGGGGCTCTCGATCAACAGGGGAACAAGGAGGGAGTGGCTCTTTGAAGCGGGGATCACGCATTCCACTTTCCCGATGTCCGGCACGATGAACGATTACGATTGGACACAATACGCAGGATATCCGAAGGTTCCTTTCAGCTACACCTACTCGGATGATTCGACCGTGAGCTGGCACGCGTCCCTTGAAGTTGCGTGGACATTCGCGACGGTGAATCCATTGTCGTTCTCCCTCTTAGGCATGTACCGGTACCAGTCCATCAGCCACGTGGAGGACTCGTACACGGGCTGGCAATACGTGTGGAACCCGAGCTATCCACCGAACGGCGCATGGGATCTCTACACGTTCTCCTACCCGACCCCCGATGTCCTGGAGTACACGCTCACCTCTCATACAATCGGACTGGGGTTTCTGGCAGATCTTCAGGCCTTTCCAGGTTTTCATATTGAGTTGCGGGCCTGCTATACGCCCGTCTATGTGTCCGATCAGGATGACCACAAACTGCGGACCAAGCTCTCAACAGCATCGGGCTGGGGTAACGGCTTGTACGCTGACCTAAAGGCTGTCTATTACCTCCCGAGAATTGCTGCGGGCGTGACGCCCTACTTGGCCCTGGATGGCGAGGTCATCTATTACGTTGTGGATACTACTCAGACACAGTACTGGTACGGGAATGCTGATGCGGGAAATGGTGCTCCGCAAGGCACTCTGATAACTGGTGTCGGCCATGTCATCACCAGCACCCAATACCAGCTCGGCCTCAGGATTGGTTTTTCCTTTTAGGTGGGGAGAGAGAGCTCATCTTTGAGGGATGAGAATAGAAGTTGAAGTGGGAGGTAGGAAGTATGAGCGGCATCAAGGGATTCTGCAGAGCAGCAATGAGAATCGGGATTGCGCTCCTGGTTCTCGGAGTAGGCCTGTTCGCAGCCAGTTGCGGCAAGGACGGAAGCATCTATGGCGCTGTCGACTGGGAAGGCGCCTTGATCTATGCGAGCATCGGGGGGTTCCCCAGCAACGGCTATGCGAATACCTACTATCAGATCACCCCAGGGAGCTACAATGTCTACTACACCCTGTGGGATGGCTTTTACTATTACCCGGGATACTGGCTCGGCCCTGCCTATCAAAATGACCCCTCGTATTATTGGATATGCACGTATTCCGTTGAGGCGGACAAAGGATCTTTTCCTCTGATCGACGGCAAGGACCGGAGTTTCGCTCTCTATCTGGCCTATGATGGCATGTACAAAGCTGGTTCTGTCCAATCCCTGGAGACAGCTGGTCAGCACTCCATGAGCACGACACCAAAGCTTGGTACTCAGAGCTGGACAGAAAATGGCCTTCTCATCACGGTGACGAGCAAGATCGGCAAGCTGACGCCAGAGGATCTCTCGAAGATTGGAAAGACTCAAATGGAGAAGAAATAGAACTCGCAAAGGCCGGCCATCTCTGAGTCGGCCGGCATTCCTTCGATCACTACGGTCGCCATGCAGGGTCGGATATACATGACATCGACCGGGGCATGATTATTCGCGGGTCGTCAACTTTTCAAACCCTCTTTCTCTTGTCACGTACGTTCAGCATACTTCCCAAACTTCGCGGGCTCGCTCTCGCAGCGTCCCGGCCGAGTGGGGGTAGCGGAGGACCCCGCAGGCTCCCGAAGCGAGCCGAGGAGGCCGCAGCGAGGGGGAGCCGCGTAAGATGAACCGCCGCTGCACGGCCTGCCCCGCAGCTCCTCAAGCGGCCGTGCGCCCCCTCCAGGGCTTTTCTCGTTGACAGCGGCGGAAGGGCGCGGGTACAATGGGCCATTCCAGGAGGAGCACATGGCAAAATCGATCAAGGGCTCGAAGACCGAGCAGAATCTGCTCAAGGCCTTTGCGGGGGAGTCCCAGGCACGCAACCGCTACACCTATTTCTCGAGCGCGGCGCGCAAGGAGGGCCTTCAGCAGATCGCGAACATCTTCCAGGAGACCGCGGACAATGAGAAGGAACACGCCAAGGTATTCTTTTCCCATCTGGAAGGAGGTGACCTGGAGATCACTGCCTCCTATCCCGCGGGGGCTGTGCGGGACACCAGGGCGAACCTGGAAGCCGCGGCCGCAGGCGAGAAGATGGAATGGGGCACCCTCTATCCCGATTTCGGCAAGCAGGCCCGTGACGAAGGGTACCCCGAAGTGGCTCGCTCCTTTGAGCAGATCGCGAAGGCCGAAAGGTTCCACGAGGGCAGGTACCGCAAGCTCATCGAGAACATCTCCAAGGGCGAAGTGTTCAAGCGCACTTCGGCGGTGAAGTGGCACTGCATCAACTGCGGCTACGTCTTTGAAGGCACGGAACCGCCCAAGGAATGCCCGGCATGCCGGCATCCGCAGTCCTTCTACGAGGTGCTCGCAGAGAATTACTAGGCCGACCGGGGACGCTTGATCCATGGCTCTGAACCGGCCTATCCTCCGAGCCGGCACTCCCTATGATCAGCGGTCCCCCGGATCTCCCCGAAGAGCTCGTTTCTCTCGATGACGTGCATATCGAGCTCGATTCGGGGCGGCAGGTGGCGGTACGCCGCTACCGTGCGCACCTGAACGCGTGCCCGGAGAAGCCGCCGATCGCCCTTGACAGGGCCTACTCCGCAAAGCCGCTCGTGCTGGTCGAAAAGCAGGTCGCCTTCCCCGAGATCGCGGTGCTCGCCCTGTTCAAGAAAATGCGCTGGGAAGGTGCGTGGGTCGATGTCCAGCATCACAAGTTTTTCGACAGAATGCCGAACCAGAGCAAGGGGATGTCCCTGGGCGCCCACGCGAACCGGGCGATCACGCGGATTGCCGCTTACAACGACAATAGCAGGGTCGGCTGCTGGGACCTCGTGCTCTGGGCCGAGCGCGCGGTGGCCTTTGCCGCGGTGGTAGGCTGTGCGCCGGGCGCCAGGGGCGGTGCGCAGAGACCCGAGGGCGGTGCACCGGGCGCCGAGATCGGGGAGGCGCGGACCAGGTGGCTGGCTGCCGCCGTGAAGTCGGGACTGTCCGCGAGCCAGTTCGTGGTGGTCGAATGGGACTACCGCAGGGTCGTAGTCAGGAGAAAGAGGAGTGGTTGAATACCGCACCGATCTCCCCGAGGACCTGCCGGCGGTACGCGAGCTCTTCGAGGAGTACGGCCGATCGCTGGGGATCGATCTCTCCTTCCAGGGCTTCGACGAGGAGCTCGCATCTCTGCCGGGTAAGTACGCCCCCCCTCACGGTGCCGTGATCGTTGCGCGCTGCGACGGCACGCCCTGCGGCTGCGTGGCCCTGCGCAGGATCGATGAGCGCACGAGCGAGATGAAGAGGCTGTACGTGCGTCCCGGAAACAGGGGACTCCGGATAGGAGCGGAACTGGTGACACGCATCATCGAGGCGGCGAAGGCCCGGGGATACGAGACGATGCGGCTGGATACCCTGCCGTCCATGGGGAGCGCCGTCTCCCTGTACCGATCCTTCGGATTCCAGGAGATCGAGCCCTACATCTACAATCCGATCCCGGGGGCCCTGTTCATGGAGAAGAGTCTCCAGCAGGCATCAGCGCGGCCACGATCTCCTTGAATCTCCTGCCGCGATCGAACTCGTTGAGGAACATCCCGAACGACGTGCAGCCGGGCGAAAAGAGGACGGACACTCCTTCCGTGGAGCGCACCTCGCCTGCACGGGTCACGGCCCTTTCCACGGCATCCCGCAGATTGTCGAAGGGTCCGTCAGCTGAGACCTGTGCAGACCTGAGCAATGCACGGATCTTCTCGGTTCCCGTCCCGGAGAGAAGGATGATTGCGCGCGGCAGGTGCACCGCTTCCGCGAGGGGCGAGAAGTCGATGTTCTTGTCCGTGCCGCCGGTAATGAGCACAACGGGACCAGGGACCGCTCGCACCGCCTCGACAGTTGCATGGGGAATGGTGGCCGCGGAGTCGTTGTAGAACCTCATGCCTTTCCACGTGAGGAACAGCTCCAGCCGGTGCTCCATTCCGGGGAATCGCGCCAGAGCGTCCCGCACGGTCCCCGTCGGCATGCCATGCAGCAGGAGCACGACCCCCGCGCACAGGAGGTTCTGCCGATTGTGCGCACCGGGGATGAGCGCGGTCGTGAGGATCTCTAAAAATGGCCGGGCACTGGTCTCGCTCGGAAATCCGCGCTGCCAGGGGTCATCGAGATTGAAAACAGCCTTCTGACCGGGCTCCTGTTCCTCGAAGACGGCTTTCTTGTCCGCGACGTACTCCGTCATTCCCGCGTACTTGTCCATGTGATCGGGGAGGATCACGGTGATCGCTGACACCGCGGGCTTGAGGATTCCCTTCCCTTTCAGGTCGCCCAGCTGCCAGGAGGAAAGCTCCAGCACAACAGGCGCATCGGCCGCGAGCTCATCGAGGAACGAGAGGGGAGAGACGGTGATGTTCCCTCCCAGCCGGGTGCCGGGGTGCACCTGGGACAGGCCGAAGGCGATCGCCGAGGCGGCGGTGGATTTTCCCTTCGACCCGGTCACGGCGATGATGGGGTTGCGGGCGAGGGAGAAGAACACCGAGAGATCCGTCTCGATCGGCACGCCGTGCTCACGCGCCTTCTGCAGGAACGGGGAGGCGGGAGCGACGGCCGGATTCTTGATCACAAGGTCGGCGTGCACGAAGTCCTCCTCGTCGTGCCGCTCCAGAACGTAGCGCACGGGCAGATCGTGCAGCTGCTCCATCGCCGGTTCGAGGATCCGGGCGGAGCGCAGGTCCGTGACGGTGACCTGGGCGCCGCGCCGTGCAAAGAACCGCGCCGATGCCGTCCCCCCGCCGTGGATCCCCAGCCCCATGATGGTGACCCGCGTGCCGGACAGCGCCGCCAGGTCAATCTTCAATGCGGAACTCCCGCATGTCCGAGTCGTTGAGGTATGCCTCCACGCGGACGCCCTGCCAGGCCTCGTACCAGCTCTGTGGAATCCTGCCCTTGAGCTCCCGGTAGATGCCCATCTGCTCCGAGAAGGCCGAGTTCTTCATCTCCGCCTGGATCTCGTCCATCGCGGGAATGAGGAACTCCAGCGACCTGTGAAGGAGGGGGACGGCGGCTGCTCGTCCGCCAGGGTCCAGCGTGATGACGGACTGGCACACGGTCTTGTACCGGCACAGGAACGGGTAGTAGGGGTAGGTCTTCTGATCAGCGGGGAGAAAGAGCCTGCTGAAGAACTTCGTCAGGTCGGCGTCCATCCAGATGCCCTGCTGAAAATAGCCCCTGCCGAACTCACCGATCCAGGTCTGCGAGATGGTTTGCCGGATGCGAAACCCCTCCACTCTCTCCCCCTGCCGTACCACCTCCTCCAGGGGGATGAGGGTCGCCTCGAGGAAGAGGTGGTTGCTTGAATACGCCGGGGTCATGTCGTTGGTGCCGCGTTCGATCACCGAGCTCTCTGCAGCGTGCATCATGAGGTCGACGCGGAGCATGTAGAGGAAGAGCTCGTCGCCGATGCGGTAGACGTGGTAGAAGCAGGGCCGGAGGATCTCCGCGGCGTCAAAGTAGTAGGTGAGCCCCTTCAGGACCTGGGGGGCGCGCTGGACGACCTGCTCGGTCACCGTCGTGAGTGCGGACAGGTATGCCCGAGACGGTTCGGGCTGGCGCACGTCGTGGTGGATATGGAAATGCGGGACGGTGAGGGGATCGTCGAGGTGGATGAAAAAATCCTCGCCCTGGCTGAAGCGGCGGTCGAACGGGCGGCGTTCACTCCCGATCGCTCTGAGCAGCCCGTTCAGAGCCTGGTCGGCATAGCCGACTCGTATTTCGTTCGAGATCTGCTCCACCGGGCAGTATTTAAGCTGAAATGCGCGGTTCCGGCAAGAACCGGCACCCATTGAGCGGTCTCTCTCGGGCGTTCCCTCAGAGCAGGAAGTCAGGCTTCACAACCGGTCCGTGCTTCTCCCGCAGGGCAAGGAGGCCCTTTTTCTGTTCCTCGTACACCTCGAACAGCCGGGCAGGGATCTTCTTCTCCTTGCGGTATGCATCCTCCTGGAGCTGGATGCGGCCGAGGATATTGTCGATGTAGAAGGCGAACTGCTTCTCGTAGAGGCTCTTCGGGTATTCCTTGCCGATTGTGCCTTCGAAGACCGTGCGAAGGTCCTCGTAGCGGGGGATGAAGCCGATGGGCGTCTCGATCCCGCCGAACTCTCCGTGCGCATGGCGTTCCAGCCATGACAGCCACGCCTTCACGTCTCGCTTTTCCCCGAGCAGCTTTTTCAGGTCTCCTCCGCGCTCGCAGTCAAGCAGGAAATAGTTCAGCCCCGCGATGAGCGGCCGTCCGGGGTCCGAGAACTTTTTGGAGTTGAAGAACAGGAACTGGGCTTCCATGTAGTCCCCGAGAGGGCAGGGGATGAAGGGCGAGTTTGCCCACGGCTGGCGGTTGATTCCCTTCGCGCCCACCTCGGTGGCGGTTGCGGCCGAAAGGATGGATGCTCCAATCACCACTCCATGGTCCGGGCTTTTCGCCACCCATACGGGCGGCATCGTGTCGCTGTCCCGGCCGCTGTAGGTGATGACCTTGATGGGCACCCCGGCGGGGTCTGACGCGATAGCCTTGTTGTGGTTGCCGATCGCGTCGTTTGAAAGCGTGATGCGGGCGTTGGGATTTGACACGGGTACCGGTTTTCCGTTCTTGTCCGTCTTCCCCGGCCACCAGTCGCCCTGGAAGTTGCGCCCCTTTGCCGGCAGAGCCTCGCCGCTGCCTGTCCAATACGGAACGTTCTGATCGTCCACAAGCACGTTGGACCAGATCACCTCGGTGACGGGCTCGCGCATGCACTTGTAGAGGTAAGGATCGCCTTCCTTGTTCAGGTCCTCCACGATTCCGAAGATCCCGATTTCAGGGTTCACCGCGCGGAGCGTTCCGTCGTCGGCGATCCACATCTGCGCAAGGTCGTCTCCCACGTAGTCGGTTCCGACCATCGCGGTCGTGGTCTTGCCGCATCCCGACGGAGCGGCGCCGGCGAAGAAGGTTTTCCTTCCGCCCGGTCCAGTCATGCCCGTGATGAACATGTGCTCGGAGAGCTCGCTCTCGCGACGGAAATACGTGGCCAGGTCGACGGCGAATCGGTGGTTGCCCTTTTTCAGCATCAGCGTGTTCCCCGCGTAGGTACAGAACATGCTGAACGTGGTGAACCAGGCGCGGTCCATGAAGATCCGGGCCCGGGGGATGTCCTCGGAACGGTTGGTCCCCTGGCTGTGCACGTTCGTGAAGAACACGCCGGCCCGGCGGACTTCCTCGTCGAACCGGGCAAACACGTTGCGGTACAGGATGTTGGCGCTGTGGAGAACGTACGCGGAGCTGGAGATCATCAGGCCGGGGATTGCCGCCTGCGCGCCGATCGGTCCGCGGTTGTAGAATCCCACGTACAGGGTCCTGCCCCTCATGATGCCGGCCATGTTTTCGCGGACGTAGGCGAGGGCTTCGGCGCGCAGCATCTTCTTGGCAAGGGTGCTCACCTCCTCGTCCTCGTTGGCGATATAATAGGTCTGGTCGACCATTCTCCCCTGGTCCTCGGGGAGATCGAAGTGCAGCGTGTGGTCCTTCATCGCGAGGGGACATTCCTCGCCGGCAGCGAGGCTGCGCGCCCGGCAGGCCGCCGCGTCCTCCGCGGAGCCGCTGACGATGAAGACTTCCGAGGGGGCGCACATCGAGATCGCGTTGGCGATGCGGACAAGGGCTTCCGGGTTCGCAATTGACTTGATCTTGGCGAGGTTCGAGGCGTCCAGGGACGTGTTGAAAACCTTCGCCGCCTCAGCGAGGCTCTTGACGCCTCCCACTGCGGCAAGGATATCGATGCCTTTCCTCAGAGCAAGCATGACCTCTCCCCTGCGCAAGACCGCTGGCTCCCGCCTGCCGGCCGCCCAGCCGCAACGGTGCATCAGGGCTGCGCATATTTATGCGGAAGCCGACATATATATACGAAAGCTTTCCGAGTGTCAACGGGGGTGAAAATACGGGAGAGACGAGGGGGGCTCGCGCCCCCCTCGAGCAATTCGATTCGATGAAGTGTGGCGGTCCGACTCTGCGATCGGGGTCAGCCGATCGCCGCCGGCTTCGCGATCGGGGTCAGCCGATCGCCACTTTCCCTGTCTCTCCGCTCCTGATGCGGATGCACTCCTCCATGGGGAGAATGAAGATCTTGCCGTCTCCGATGTTGCCCGTCCGCGCACCCTTGACGATCGCATCGACCGCGGGCTTCACGTATGCGTCGTTCACGCCGATTTCCAGCCGAATCTTCTTCAGCAGCGTGCCGACCTCTTTCACTCCGCGGTAGACCTCCGTGACGCCCTTCTGCCGTCCGCAGCCCAGGACGTTGGTCACCGTCTTGAGGTAGATCTCCTTCTCGTCGAGCTCGCGCATCACGTCGTCGAGCTTGTGCGGTTGAATGATAGCGATGATCAGTTTCATGCGTTCCTCCAGTTCTGCGCGCTCAGTCGATGAGAGTGTATGCGCTCTCCTTGTGCTGCGTGTTGTCGAGGCCGATTGCCTCGTCCTCTTCGCGCACTCGGAGACCCATCACCCAGTCGAGCACCTTCGTGAGGATCA
>JBEKXR010000150.1:0-8083 GCA_049511935.1 Spirochaetia bacterium
CGGCGCGGTGCCGCCATGGCGATTCCCGGAGGGGTCGCCCTGGCTTTGAACGTGAGAAACTTGAAGGGATGAATGTCCAGAGGATTCGAAAACCAGCCGCCGATGACGGTGGTGTTGATCAGGTTGATCGCCGGGCTGTGGTCCAGCGGAAGAATTGCGGCTTTGGTGAGGAGGATCTGCTCGGCGTCCGCGAGCCGCCGATACCGCTTGCGGGCATCGGTCATCGATATCGCCTCATTCACCGCCGCGTCATAGTCCTTGTCGGAGAAACGTGCGTCGTTGAGGTTGCTGCCGCTCGTCCACAGCTGGAGGAATGTCAGGGGATCCGCATAGTCGCCGATCCACGTGGACTCGGCGATCGTGAAATCGTTCTTGCGCGTCTCCGCGAGGTACGCGTTGGGGTCGACTTCCTTGATGATGACGTTCAGACCGATCAGCGCCTTCCAGGCGTCCGCCATTTTCTGCACGATGGTCTTCATGCCCTGGCTCTCGCTGCTCACTTTCACGGTGAGCGAAGGCAGACCCTTGCCGTCCGGATAGCCCGCATCGGCGAGGAGCTTTTTCGCTTCCACGACCTGCTGGTCGGCAATGCCCTTCACCGCGGGATAGTTGGGGATGGAGGGGATCACCAGCTCCGAGGGAAAGGAAAACTCGTCCTTCGTCCGCACCTGGTCCCAGGGCACCAGGAGCGCGAGACCCCGGCGCACCCGCCAGTCGTTCCACACCGGCTGGTCGCACGCGAAGAAGAAGTACGTCGTGCCGAACATGGGGTAGATCTCAAGCTTGTCCGTCGGCTGCAGCTTGTCGCCGTTGATGAGGGACCTTGTCACCCACTGGATCCGCCCCGTGATGTAGCCGTCCGTCGCATCGTTCGCGTCGTCCATGTAGCGGATGCGCAGCCTGTCCACGCCCACGCGCGCGGCGTCCCAGTAGCGGGGGTTCCTCTCCAGTAGTATTTCCGCATCGCTCCTGCTCTTCATCACGAAGGGCCCGTTGCCGATGACCGTGGAAGCGTTTGCCCACCCCGCGGAGCCCAGCAGGCTGGGATGGAGCGGGAGAAAACTGATGTGCGTGAGGAGCTTCAGGAAGTGAGCCGCCGGTGTTTCCAGCTCTACCCGCAGCTCGTCGTCGTTCACCGCGGTGATGCCGACCGTGGACGGATCCTTCTGTGCCCCGGTTCTGTAAGCATGCGCTCCCTTGATCACGTCGTAGAAAAAGGAGTACTCGGCGTTGTTCGCCGGGTCGATCATTCGCAACCACGAGGCGACGAAGTCGCGGGCGCGGACCCTGTCGCCGTTCGAGTACGAGGCATCAGAGCGGAGGTAGAAGGTCCAGACCTTGCCGTCGTCGCTCGATTCCCAGCTCTTTGCTACCCCGGGCACGGGCTCCAGGGTCATGGGATCTGCCACGACAAGCCCTTCATAGATGGCGGTATAGAACTGCGACTCGAAGGAGGTGAAGGTGTGAAGCGGATCGAGGCTCAGGCTTTGCGGGGAGTCGGCCATGACGAACTCGCGCACCTTCCGGCTGGTGGAATCGTCCGCGGCGAACAGCAAGCCCGCGCACACCACGAGAAGGCAAAACGCGAGAAATGCCGCTCTTTTCAGCATGGAATCAAGATAGTGTATCTGGTCAGAAAATTCTATAGGGGATGAAATCGCGCACGAGGAGCTTCACGGTGGCGGTTGTCGTGTATGTCCCGGATCGCACGACCATCAGGGGATCCGTCCAGAGAACGATCTCCCCGGTGATTTCCCGCGGCTTGTTCAGGTATCGGGTGTCCAGGCTGCGGCGGATGGCGTCCCGGATCGCGAACTCCAGCGCCTTCGTCCGCGCCGCGGCTCCCTCCTGCAATGCCGCCGTCCCCTGTCCGGTGGAAAGGGCGGCGGTGTTGCTGTCCCACGCAGCGCGCCGGCGGGATTCCTGCTCGTCGAGAGTGTAGCCGATCCTGGCCCAGAGCCTGGTCTCTGTCACCTCGGTTTCCATGACGCGCAGCCGCGGGCTTCCCCACGGCACCTGAGCGATGGGCGTGAGCACGAAGCTTTCTTCAACCCGACGCGCCTTGTCACTCGGCGTGTACGAGAAGTCCCAGCCGTAGATCATGCCCGAGACGAGTATTCTTCCCTGCTCCAACAGGGTCTTCTCCGCGACGTCCAGGGGAATGGGATAGGGCCCCGGCCCGAGGCGTACCAGCGGCTCCAGCTCGGTCCAGGGACGGATGAACAGCCGGTCCGGGGCGTCAGCCCGGCACGGGAGGGCGGCGGTGGTCAGGAGCAGGGCGGAGATGAATGCGCGCATCACGATACTTTGAGTATCGGGTGTTATCGTCTTTTGAAAAAGATCGCAACCGGATTCATGCCGTACCTCACGACGAGATAGAGGTAGCCGAAGGCAAGTCCGGAGAGGTGGGCAAGGTGGGCGACTCCGGACCTCGGATTGATCAACTGCGAGAAGATCTCGATTCCCGCATAGGCGACCACCAGAGTTGGTGCGCGCACGGGCAGGATTCCAAGGACGAAGATCCGGGCGTCCGGGAAAAACGCGGCGAATGCCAGAAGGACGGCAAAGATCGCGCCCGAAGCGCCCAGCACATACACGCCCCCGAGCCCCATTGCCTCGAACAGGAGTGCAGTAACGATCCCTGCGCCGATTCCGCTGAAGAAGTAGTACAGCAGGAACTCGGTACTGCCCATTCGCTGTTCGAGCTGGATTCCAAACATGAAGAGGGCGAGCATGTTGAAAAAGAGATGAGACCACCCTGCGTGAAAGAACATGTACGTGATCACCTGCCACCAGTCACCGTTTTGAAAAACGTCCTGAGGTCGAAGCAGGAAGATCTCCGACACGCCCTGGCGGTCAAGGTAGTAGCTGAACAGGAAGACAAGGATGTTCACGACAATCAGGATGATCGTCGCGTTGTAGGAGCGATAGCGCAGCGGTCGCCGCAGGAAGCTGGCCATGATTGAAAGTACGCCGCCCTCCGGGGCCGAGTCAAGGAGGCGCAGAAAGCCGCGTGCTTGCGGGGTCGCGGGACCTCTGCTACGTTCAGGGTGAGATGAAAGGCAAGCCCGACTATTACTGGCGGAAATCCAAGGAGGAAGGATACCCGGCACGTTCCGTTTTCAAGCTGCAGGAGATCCAGCAGAAACACGGTCCCGTGAAGCCGGCCGGGAGGGTCCTCGACCTCGGGGCATCCCCGGGCAGCTGGAGCATTTACCTCCTCGACATGCTGGCAGGAGGAGGGAGCGTGACCGGCGTGGACCTGAACGAACCTGATGGAAAGCTCCTTGCGCGAAAGAACTACCGATTCCTTCTCGGCGATTTCACCTCCGAGGAGGTGGAGAGAAGGATCCGGGAGGCGGGCCCTTTCGACGTCATTGTTTCCGATGCGGCACCCTCCACCACGGGCAACAGGACTCTCGACACGGCGCGCTCAGCGGAGATCGCCGGCAAGGTCATCGAGATCTGCGAACGGTGCCTCGTTCCCGGGGGAAACTGCGTGCTGAAGATCTTCCAGGGAGGGGAGGAACGGGAGGTGCTCGCCCGGATGCGCAGGCTGTTCACCGCGGCGAAGGCGTTCAAGCCCAGGGCGAGCCGCTCGGACTCGATGGAGACCTATTTCATCGGGCTGGGCTTCACACCGGCAGACACGGACCGCATATAGACCCGCGGCCGACAGACAGTGTATTTTCCTCTCACCCGGAGACAGCGAATGAAGTTTCATACCGAATACGTCACGTTCAATACCCGCAAGGAACACGAGTACCTGAACATGACCGAGAGGGTCGAGGCCGCCGTCCGTTCGAGCGGCTGCCGCGAGGGAATGGTCCTCGTGTCGGCAATGCACATCACGGCCGGCGTCTATGTCAACGACGCCGAACAGGGCCTGATCCAGGACATCGATGAGTGGCTGGAGACACTCGCCCCGCGCCGGCCCGACTACCGTCATCACCAGACGGGGGAATCCAACGGGGACGCTCATCTCAAGAACCTGCTCATTGGGCACGAGGTCATCCTCCCCGTGACCGCCGGGCGGCTGGACCTCGGGCCGTGGCAGCAGGTCTACTACGCGGAGTTCGACGGACGACGTCCCAAGCGAGTGATCATCAAGGTCATGGGAGAGTAGGAACCGCGGTGAAAGTCCTGAAGTTCGGGGGCAGCTCCCTCGCGAATGGCGAACGGATCAAGGCCGTGACCGGCATCGTCGCCGAGGCCGCGCGGGAGGGCCGTGTGGCCGTCGTGCTTTCCGCCATGAAGGGGGTCACCGACCGGCTCATCTCGCTCGCGCGAAAGGCGGAGGAAGGATCCGACGGACTGAAGGAGGAGATGGAGGCGATCCGTGCCCAGCATTTCGACGCGGTCCGGTCCCTTTTCGGCCCGGCGGACCAGGCCTCGGCCCTCACGCCGCTGGCGATCATGTGCAATGAGCTGGAGGAGGTCCTGCACGGCGTGGAGCTGATCCGCGAATGCTCCGCCCGGACGATGGATCTCGTCATGAGCTTCGGCGAACGGCTCTCCTGCAGGCTCGCGGTGAGCTACATGTGCGCACGGGGGATCGCCGCGGTGCTCGTGGATGCGCGGGAAATCGTGCGCACCGACGAACGGTTCGGCTCCGCCGCGGTCGATTTCCCGAAGAGCTACACGCTCATCAGGGAGAAGCTCGAGGGTCTGACCGGCGTCGCCGTGATCCCGGGCTTCGTCGGGGCAACGGCGAAAGGCGTCACGACGACCCTCGGCCGGAACGGTTCCGATTACACCGCCTCCATCATCGGCGCCGGCTTGGATGCGAAGGTGATCGAGATCTGGACGGATGTGGACGGGGTCCTCTCGGCCGATCCGAGGATCGTGCCCGACGCGTTCGTGATCCCCGCCCTCAGCTCAGAGGAGGCAATGGAGCTGTCGTACTTCGGCGCAAAGGTGATCCACCCCTACACGATGGTCCCCGCGGTGGAGAGGAACATCCCGATTCTCATCAAGAACAGCCTCAACCCTGCGGCGCCGGGCACGCTCATCGCGGCCGCCGAGACGATCAAGCGGGACGGCGCTCTGCCGATCACGGGTATCGCGTCGATCGAGGGGATCTCCCTGGTGAACATCGAAGGCGGGGGCATGATGGGGATTCCCGGCTTTGCCGCGCGCATCTTCGCCGCGCTCGCCCGCGAAGGCATCAACATCATCATGATCTCCCAGGCATCCTCGGAGCACACCATCTGCCTCGTATTCAGGACGGCCGAGGGAGAGCGCGCGCTGGCCACCCTCAACCGGGAGCTCGCCCCCGAGCTGCACAGTCGCCGAATCGAGCGCTTTGAGCTGATGCGGGAGCTTCTCATCGTGTCGGTGATCGGGGAGAACATGCACGGCACGCCCGGCATGGCCGGGCGCCTTTTCAGCGCGCTTGGAAGGGCGGGAATCAATATCCTCGTCATCGCCCAGGGCTCCTCCGAGCGCAACATTTCCTTCGTGATCGAGGCGAAAAACCACGCTCTCGCCCTTCGCACGATCCACGCGGAGTTTCTCTCCGGACGACGGAAATAATGGTGCACGTCGAGCGCGTCTCCGTCTTTGCCCCGGCCACGGTGGCGAACGTCGCCTCGGGCTTCGACGTCCTGGGCTTCGCCCTGGACTCCCCCGGCGATTTGGCCACTCTCACCCGCTCGGGGGAGAAGGGCGTACGCGTCACCTCCATCACGGGCGATGAGGGCAGACTTCCCCGCGATCCGAAAAAGAACACGGCCGCGGTCGCCGTTGCGGCTTTCCTGGAGGCGATCCGGCACCCCTTCGGCGTGGAGATCGCCCTGGAGAAGCGCATGCCCCTGAGCTCGGGCCTGGGAAGCTCGGCTGCAAGCGCGGTCGCCGCGGTGACTGCGGCGAACATCCTGGCCGGCAGGCCTCTTTCCCCGCGGGATCTCCTTCCCTTCACCATGGAAGCCGAGCGCGTGGCATGCGGTTCGGCCCACGCTGACAATGTCGCGCCTTCGCTCTTCGGCGGCTTTGTCCTGATCCGCAGCTACGACCCGCTGGACATCGTCCAGCTGCCGGTCCCGAAGGGTCTCTCATGCGCGGTCGTTCACCCGCACGCGGAGCTGCGCACCGAGGATGCGCGGCGGGTCATGAAAAAGGAGATCCGCCTCTCGGATGCCATTCGCCAGTGGGGAAACCTCGCTGCCCTCGTCGCCGCGCTGTACAACGGCGACCTCCAGCTCCTCGGCAGGTCGCTGCAGGATGTCGTCGCCGAGCCGGCCCGATCCCTGCTCATCCCCGGGTTCGCGGCGGTCAAGTCCGCCGCCCTTGCCGCCGGTGCGCTGGGATGCTCCATCTCGGGGTCAGGCCCATCCGTGTTCGCGCTGTGCGCGACCGGGGAAGACTCCTCTCGCGCGGGGGCGGCAATGGTGGCCGCGTTCCGAACGGCGGGCCTGGCCAGCGACCTGTACCTGTCCGCGGTGAACACGAAGGGCCCGGTGGAGAACCCTGCGTGAAGTTTGCCAGCGCCTCTCATCCCGACGAGGTCGTGAGCTTCCGGGACGCCCTGTTCACCGGGCTGGCTCCTGACGGCGGGCTGTATCATCCCATCGGCGCGCCGGACCTCTCGACCCTCGTGCCGTCCCTGGAGCGACTCCCCTCCTTCCAGGTAGTTGCGGCGGAATCAATTGCTGCCCTGCTCTCGCCGGAGATGCCCGCGGATCAGGCCAGGTCCCTCGCACGGCGTGCCCTTCCATTCTCGCCGGTGCTCCGACGAGTCGATGAGCATATCCTCCTCCTGGAGCTGTTCCACGGCCCCACGTGCGCGTTCAAGGACTTCGGCGCGCAGTTCCTCGCCGCGGCCATGGAATCCCTGCTCCAGGGTGAAACCCGGCGGATCCAGATCCTCGTGGCCACCAGCGGCGACACGGGCGGCGCGGTTGCGCACGCGTTTCATGGCAGGGCGAACATCGACGTGGTCATTCTCTACCCCTCCGGCCGGGTGAGCGATCTGCAGGAAAAACAGCTCACGACGCTCGGCGGAAACGTCCATGCCCTGGAGGTGCAGGGAAGCTTCGACGACTGCCAGCGCCTCGTGAAAGAGGCATTCCAGGACGGGACGCTCCGGACCCGGCTGCGCCTTAGCTCGGCGAACTCCATCAACATCGGCAGGCTCATCCCCCAGTGCCTGTACTACATCTTCGCGGGCACCCGGCGTGAGGAATTGCGGGGATCGGCGCCGACGATCTGCGTGCCCAGCGGCAACTTTGGCAACCTCACCGCCGGCGTGTATGCGTGGCGGTGGGGCCTCCGGGTGCGGGGGTTCATCGCAGCGACAAACGTGAATGACGTGGTTCCCGTCTACCTGAGGAGCGGCAGGTTCGATCCCCGGCCATCGGCGCGGACGCTTTCGAACGCCATGGACGTGGGCAATCCGAGCAATTTCGAAAGACTGAAGGAGGTTTTTCAGGGAAGCTGGGAAAAAATGGCGTCTCGGATCGAGGGGCGCACGGTGACCGACGCGAGAACGCTGGACACGATGCGCGCCGTTCACGCGGCCCACGGCCTGCTCGTGGACCCGCACACGGCCGTGGGATATGCCGCGGCTCTTGATCACCTGGCCGAATCCGGACAGGCGCGCGACGCCGCGGAATCTGCGGAGGAGCAGGTGATCGTCCTCTCGACCGCCCACCCGGCCAAGTTTGCCGACGTCGTGAGTGAGGCCACGGGCATCGTCCCGGATATGCCCGAAAGGCTGGCGCAGTGCCTCAGGCTCCCGAAACAGGCCCGGCAAGTGGGAACGACTTTCAGGGAGCTGTCGGAGTACCTGCTGGAATCGTTTGGTTGAACAATGCGCGCTTACCGCACCTCGAGTGCTGAGGCAGGCATCTGCAATCCTGCATTGTGGAAAACGCAAGAATTGAAAGCACCTTTCACTATGTGCGTTTCCCGCATTGCGCTGCATTGGTGATGCGGCGCGTCGTTCTATGCCCGACAGTCCGGCGGCGCATTCACTGCGACGCGTCAGCGGCGCATTCTCGCCCGCTGCCGGCGCCTCTTCTCGACCAGGAAAGGATTGCCCCTGTCCTTCTGCCACGCCTTGTAGATCCTGCACGCCTCGTAG
>JBEKXR010000151.1:0-8062 GCA_049511935.1 Spirochaetia bacterium
GAACCCGTTCCGCACCGCGCCCCCGGCCGCAACGAGCGTGCGCACGTCGAACCCGGCGTTCTTCTTCATCTCCTGGATGATATCCAGAAGCTGGAAATCCAGCCCCTCGATCAGGGCGCGCAGCATGTCCCCGCGCGTGGCCGTCGCGCTCAGTCCCGTGAACCCGCCGAGGGACCGGGAGTCCACCACCGGGCACCCCGCGCCGCCCATGTGGGGAAGGAACATCACGCCCCGGCTGCCGACCGGCGACGCGGCGGCTTCCTCCATCAACGTTTCCCAGTCCACGCAGCCGCGCGCGGCGGCCTTCGCCCGGGCCTCGGAACCGAACTCGCGGCGGTACCACTCCAGCATTTCCGCGGATACCGCCGCGCCCATGACAGAGTACTGGTCCCGGGCAACGTGGCATTCCACGGTTGCCCCGATCCTCTGCAGCTCGGGCGTCAGGACCGGCTTCGGCATGGTGGCCTGCACGACCTCCCATGTCCCGCTCACGTCAAGGAAGACCCCCGGAGAGAGCGCTCCGACCGGCAGCGCGCCGCAGAGATAGTCGTGGCCGCCGAGCACGACCGGGGTACCCTCACGGAGCCCCGTCGCCTCAGCCGCGGCCCGGGTCACTTCTCCCAGGACGGCGCCGCTCGGGGCAGGTTCGCATAACAGGCTCCCGTCGATGCCGGCCAGCCCGAGCATCTCCTTCGACCAGCAGCGCGTCTTCTGATCGAAGAGGAGCGTGCAGGAGGCCATGCTGTAGTCGGTCGCGTAGCGGCCGCAGAGCATGAAGTTGAGGAAGTCCTCGATGAGAAGCCACTTGTGCGTGCGGCGGAGGATCTCGGGCTCGTGCTCCGCCATCCACAGGAGACGCAGTGCGGTGCTGAAGGCCCAGAGGTTGTTCCCTCCGATGGAGAAGGTCTTCTCGGTCCCGATCGTCCTTTCCCACCACTGGCGCTGGGGTTCGGTCCGCGGGCAGAGCCAGCTGATGAACGGGTACAGCCACGTCCCGCTTTCGTCGACGGGAACGCCGTCCATGCCCATGCCGGTCACCGCGACGGCCGCGATCTGCCCCGGGTCATCCAGCTTCGCCACCGAGTCACGGACGGCAGCCGCAGCCCCGCCCCAGATCTGCGCCGGGTCCCATACGGTCCAGTCCGGATGCGCGGCATCGGGGTGGAATCTCTCCGTCGGCCGGGAGCCGCTCGCAATGACCGCGCCCGACAGGTCGTAGACGACGCACTTCAAGCTGGTGGAGCCCAGGTCGACGCCCGCGAGGTACGTGCCCCTCTTCCCCTGTGCCTGCCGCATCTCTCTCCGCCTCCTCACGCCTGGTCGAACAGGCTCGCAATGCTGCGCCCGATGTGGCCCGACTCGTCCTCGCGGCGCGCCCCGAGGACCGCAGCCGCGGTCTTTTCGTCCGTGACGAGGATCGTGATGAGACCCGTTTTCAACGCACCGAGAAGCGAATAGGCCTTCTCGAGGCCTCCGGCCACGCAGAGGATCTTGGGGATCCTCCGCAGGCTTTCCACCGGGATCCCGATGATGCGGCTGGACAGGTCGTCCTCCACGAAACGCCCCTTCACGTCGAAGTAGCGCGCGCAGATGTCACCGATGGGAAGAGCCTCGGGCGCGGCGGACTTCTTCCGCGGGGCGAGGACACGGGAACCATCGAACTCCCGGGAGACCGGCGGTGCCCCCACGGACACCACCGCGATGTCGATTGTCCGCCACATCTCCATGACCGACTTCATCGACGAGCTTCCCATGTAGAGCTCGAAATCCTCGCGGGAGGAGGCCAGCGCCGGAGCATGGATGAAGGACGGCGTGGCCTGCAGCTTCTCCGCGAACAGGCGGACCATTTCGTTGAGCTGGTAGCGCTCCAGGTTCCTGTTGCTTCCCCCGATCAGGGGGATGACCTGCATGCCGTGCAGGAAGCCGCGGGCCGCGTAGCGCGACATGAAGGCGTGGCACGTCCTGCCCCATGCGACACCCACCATGTCCCCGCTTTTCGCTTCCTCGTCGAAGACCTCGGCTGCACGGGAGGCGGTCAGGTCGATGAGGATGTCGGTCTTCCGGATAGAGGTCGGCACCACCACGCAGCGCGCAAGGCCGAACTGCGCGCACAGCGCACGAGAGAGCTCTGCGTTGTCTTCCAATGGGTTGCGGATCGTGATCTCGACGATCCCGCTGCGGCGCGCCTCCGCGAGGATGAGAGAGATCGACGCGCGCGAGACCTTCACGCGCTTCGCGATCTCTTCCTGCTTCAATCCCTGCTGGTAGTACATGCGCGCGACGCTCACGACGAGTTGCAGATCGTCCACGGGCTCACCACACCTTGCGAAGCGCCTCGATGTGTTCTCGGTAGCGCCCGTACTTCTCGCGGTAGATCTCCCGGTTTTCCTTGCACGGTTCCACCGTTCGCGACACCCTCACCATCCGCTCCACGGCCTCCTCGAAGGAACCGAACAAGCCGACACCGACCCCCCCGCACATGGCGGCGCCCATGGCCCCGAGCTCTTCGCAGGCAGTGAGCTCGATGGGAAGCTGAAGGACGTCGGCGAACATCTGCACCCAGACGTTCGACTTCGCGGCACCGCCGGCGATCCGTGCCGACTTTGCGCCGGCCCTGTGGCCGAGGAGCCGCTCGACGTGGGTCTTGTGGGAGAAGACCACCCCCTCGTACACGGCGCGGAGCATGTGCGCTTTTCGGTGCCAGCCGTGCAGGCCGAGGAACCCAGCTGAAGCCTTCGGGCCGGCGTTGCTCCCGTACAGGAAGGGGAGAAAGAGGACGTCGGAATCTGCCGGGGCGATGCCTTGTACCATTTCGTTGACCGTGTCGAATACCGACCCGCCCTTTGCCTGGGCTTCCCTGCGTTCACCCTCCATCAGCTCGGAGACGACCCACTCGAGGTTGCTCGCCGAGGTGGCGCTGGCCTCGGTGATAAGCCAGTAGCCGGGGATGCAGTACGTCGACGTCATGAACAAGTCGCGATCCTGCACCGGGGCGGGGCTGATGTACTCGTTGATGCTCCAGGAACCTGCAATGAGGCACAGCTTGTCCGGGCTGGTGATGCCCGAGCCGATGGCGCACGCGGTGATGTCGAAGAGCCCGCCTGCCACCGGGGTTCCCGCCGTGAGACCGGTCTCCGCCGCTGCCTTCTCGGTGACCCTGCCGCAGATTTCGCCCGACTGGCGGATGGGCGGGAGCTTCTCCCTGATCCCGGAGATCCCGAACGCATGCAGTACCTCGGGGTCGTAGCGCAGCTCCCGCACGTTCATGAGGTTCAGGCCGGAGTAGTCCGTGACCTCGGCACACGCCTCTCCGGTGAGGCGGTAGCGGATATAGTCCTTGCACATGAAGATCCAGCGCGTCCGCTCCAGGGCACCGGGCTCGTGATCCCTGAACCATGCAAGCAGCGCGGCGGGCTGGGCTGCCCAGATCGACTGGCAGGTACGGGGAAGGATCCTGTCGAAGGTGCCGTCCCCGTACCACCGGGCCACGTAGTCTGCGGCCCTGCTGTCGGCGGAGTTGATCCCGTCATGCGCCGGCCGGCCGTCGGCGTCGATGAGGTACATGCCGTTTCCATGTCCGGTGACGGCGAGCGCCGCAACCTCGGCGGGCGCGACCCGCGCCTTCTTCATGACCTCGGAGATCACGCGCACGTTTGCGGCCCAGAGGTCATCGACATTCTTTTCCGTGTGCCCGGGGTGCGGAAAGAGCATCTCCGTTTTCACGCTGGAAACAGCGATCTCCCTGCCTTCCGTGTCGTACAGCGCTGCCTTGGTGACCGTTCCCCCGTTGTCGATGCCCATCAGGCAGGTGCGCGTTTTCATCCCGCCAACCCTAACATGTACTGTCATGGCGCGAAAGGCATTTCGCGATTGGCCATCACATCCGTCAATTTTCAGGCGGCCGGAGACGCCGGCGGCTCACTCCCCCATCATCGTCCGCGTCATCCGCACCCATCGCGCCAGGCGGGGCCGATCGCCGTCAATGGTGTAGATGTCGCGGAAGCAGAACTCGAGGCTGCAGTTTCGTGCCGCGTCCAGGGTGTCCCGCACGTCCTTTTTCAACAGCTCCCAGTCCGGGTGCGCGCCGCTGATGTAGGCGGGCGTCGGCTTGCGCGAGTACACGTACTTCCTGTCCAGCATCTCGCCCATCCGGGCGAAGTTGCTCCAGCCTGAGACCGAGACAGCTCGCAGGTTCGGGATCTCCTTTTCGACACGTTCGAAGCGGTCGTGCAGGCCCTCGCAGCACCCGTAGTACGTGAGGCCGAAAGGCCGGGTGACTTCCGCGATGTACGGAAGAAAGAACTCTTCGAACATTGCCGGCGAAATCGGGGCGCTCTCCTGGGAATCGGTCCAGCACCAGCAGTCCTTCAAGCGCACATCACCGCCGTTGCGGTCCGGCTGCGGCAGGTCCGACACGAACCCGTAGCTGCCCGGGCAGGGCATCCAGGTGTCGGTGTTCTGGTAGAGGAGCCCCTCCTTCTCCATGAACTTGAAGTGGGCCTGCCGGTCGTCCCGGATCAACGTCATGATGGAGTGGATCAGCCTCGGATTGTCGTAGACCCACGTGAGGAGGTTGTCGTTGCCGATCAGCTTGAACAGGTCCATGGTGAGGCCGCCGTAAAGATTGCCCAGCCAGGGACGGTAGCCGGGGTCGGCATCGAAGTGGTCGTAGCCGCCCAGGCGCACGGGGAGGATGTCGCCGAAGACGTCCTCCAGCAGTTCCTTCTGGTGCAGGCTCTCCTTGCGGTTCACACGCCGGGAACGCAGGTGAAGTTTCCGGGCATCCCTCTCGGATTGCACCCCGAAATTGAAAGAGTAACCCAGGTCGCTGCCGGTGGAGGTCGTGGCGTGGTGCGCCTCGATCGGCACGCCGTAATCGGAAATCTCCAGCACCCAGGGGATCCTGAAATAGGGATCGACGACGATGTCGTCTCCGATCTCGTCGGCGTGACGCACGATTTCGTAGAGCGACTTCTCAATGTTGCGGATGAAGGGGTCGACGCAGACGAGCTCATCCCTGCCGATGTAGTCCGGCAGCATGCAGGTTTCCACGAGGATCATCGGCTTTTCCGCCTTCAGGTCCTTCACGGCCTTCCACTGCCGGCGCCGTTCGGCCATGACGGGGCTGGCCGCGTGCTCCATCCAGCGGCTGGCGAGCCTGCGAAGCGACTGGACTTCCTTTTCCTGGATCATGAGATTACGCGTTCACCTTTTCGCGCACCAGCAGGTGGTTGAGCACGACGGCGAAGAGGAGCACGCTGCCTTTCGCCACGATCTGCCAGAATGCGGGGATGACTGTCATCAGTCCGGTCGTCACGCACATGATGATGAGCGCGCCGACGATCGTCTTCGCGACCGACCCTGAGCCTCCGGAAAAAGCGGTCCCCCCCAGCAGCACGGCGATGATGTTGTCCAGCTCCATCCCGTCCCCGGAGAGCGGATCCCCCAGGGACATGTAGCTGGCTCGTGCGACGCCGGCAAGCGCGGCAAAGAACCCCACGATTATGTACAGCACCCACACCCACTTCACCGCGTTGATGCCGGACAGTTCCGCAGAAGTGCGGTTGCCTCCGATCGCCGCGGCATATTTGCCGACGATCGTCTTCTTTTGAACGAGCACCAGGACGGCGATGACGGCAAGGGCGACGAAAAACGCCCATGGCAGACCCAGCAGGACATCCATGCGCCCGTAATCGTTGATCCATGCAGGCATGGGTCGTGCCGCGCTCCCTTTGATGGCCGAGAGGCCGTGCGGCACGATCAAAAGCGCGCTGCCCTTGAAGAGGTTCAACGTCACGAGGGTGGCGATCACGGGCGTGATACGCAGTTTCATCACCAGGAGCCCGTTGAGGCATCCCATGGCCAGCCCCAGGATCAGGGTGATGGCAAGTGCGGGGAGAAACGAAAACCCGTTCAGGATCAGCCAGGCAAACACCACGGCGCTCAGGCTCATCGCGCTGCCGACGGACAGGTCGATGTAGCCCGAGATCATCAGGAGCGTGAAAGCTCCGCTGAGCGTCAGAATGGGAACTGCGCTGCGCAGCAGGTTGACGATGCTGTCCGGGCTGAGGAAGTGCCCTCGCCCGAACATCTCCACCTGGCCGAGCTTCACGACGCTGAAGACGGCGACAATGAGGATCAGGACCACGTAGATGTAGAGACTCTTGATGTTCGATCTCAACGCGTTCGATCGATCGGTCTGTGTCCGCAGCATTTCCTGCTTCACGTCTTTCACGTCCATGTCTTCAGCCTTTCCTTCTGTCCAGGGCAAACCGCTGCGCGAGAATCGCGATGAACGTGACAATGCCTTTGAGAGTGAACTGCCAGTCCGGCGACAGCAGCAGTCCGGTGGCCGCCGTTGTCACCACTGAAAGGATGACTGCGCCGACGAACATCCCGAGCACTGAGCCGAACCCGCCGGCGATGCTGACGCCTCCCAGGAGCGAAATGACCAGTGCGTCGAACTCGTATCCCGTTGCCCGGTTCGACATCCCTGCTTTGAACTCGGAGGCCAGGAGGATTCCCGTGATGCCGGCAAGCAGGGCGCTGATCAGGTACAGGGACGTGAGGTGCCTTCCCACTTTTATTCCCGAAAGCCTGGCAGCGACGGGATTTGCGCCGATGAGGTACGTGCGTCTGCCGGACACCGTCATTTTTTCGAAAATGAAGGCGACGACGACGAGAAAGATCATGATCAGCACTGAAATCTTGATGGACGTGCCCTGGATGGACATGTTTCCCAGGACGCCGAATGCGTCGGGCAGACTGGTGTTCCGCTGGGCGCCCAGGGTCACGACCTGCGCAATGCCCCGCGCGAGCATCATCGTGCCAAGCGTGATGATGATTGAGGGCACTTTGAGCCGCGCGACGAAGAACGCGTTGATCGCCCCGATGCCCATGGCACAGAGCAGTGCAAGTGCAACGGCCACGCCGTAGGGAAGCCCCAGGCCATTGGCCAGCGCGTTCTGGGATACGTGGGCGCCCTGGCAGAACCAGACGGACAGGACGCCCGTCAGAGCGATGGTGCCGCCGACCGACAGGTCGAAGTTGCCTGTGATCAACAGGAACGTGACCCCGATCCCCAGAATGATGATGAACCAGTTGTTCGTGATGAGGTTGATCATGTTCTGGAGCAGGTAGAAATTCGGCACAAATGCACAGGCAACGGCGAACAGCGCGATGAGAACGCCGACCATGAACAAGCTGATGAATGTCTCGTTGCTCATGCCGCCAATGAACATGTTTCTGCGCACGCGTCTCGTTTCCACGTTCATTCTCCGCGGTCACCGGAGGTGACATTCCCTCCCGTCACGATTTGGATGATCTTCTCGCTGTCGATGTCGCAGCCGTTCCTCATCGTGGCTTTCATGGTTCCGTCATAGAGAAGGTAGATGCTGTCGCAGATGTTCATGATCTCGGGCAGCTCCGAGGAAAAAATCATGATGGATTTCCCTTCGGCTGAAAGCCGGCGGATGATGCCGTAGATTTCGCTCTTCGCCCCCACGTCGATGCCGCGCGTCGGTTCGTCGAGCATGAGCAAACCGGCGTCTGCGAACAGGCATTTTGCAAAGACCACCTTCTGCTGGTTACCCCCGGAGAGCTTCGAGGCTTCTTTTTCGGTGCTGCTGGTGGCGATCCTCAGCGTCTCGATGGACTCGAGCGTGACTTTTCTCTCCTCTGCTGCATTGATGAATCCATTGCGGGAGATCTTTTTCATGTTCATGACGGGCACGTTGCCCCGTATCGTCAGTATGGTGAAAAGCCCCTGGGATCTCCTTTCCTCCGGCACGAGGGCGATGCCCGCTTCGATTGCCTTGTCCGGAGAATGCTGGAGTTTCCTGCCTTTGAAGATGATCTCCCCTTCGTAGTCATCGATGCCGTAGATGGCGCGCGCAAGCTCGGTCTTTCCCGCGCCGACCAGGCCATAGAAACCGACGATCTCCCCCTCGTGCACGTCGAAGGAGATGTTTTTCAGCTTGTGGTTGGAGAGGTTCCTGACCTGGAGAATGGCGTCCTTGCATTCACCCTCTTTCGGCGTATACTCCTCGAACACGGTTTTTCC
>JBEKXR010000152.1:0-8046 GCA_049511935.1 Spirochaetia bacterium
TCCGATATCCCTTCCCGGCGCGCGACGTCCTTGAGGAGCGAGCTGCCCTGACCGTAGTTCAACGCCAGGGCCACCATGAGTCTCACCCCATAGCGGCCCCGGGTCGACATCTGCAGGGACATCCTCTACGTGTCCTCGAAGAGCCACG
Source organism: Spirochaetia bacterium (assembly GCA_049511935.1). Lineage (GTDB taxonomy): Bacteria > Spirochaetota > Spirochaetia > SZUA-6 > Fen-1364 > Fen-1364. The sequence continues at coordinate 149 of JBEKXR010000152.1, forward strand.
TGCTGAGGTAGCGCTCGCCCGAGTCGGGGATGATGACGACGATGAGCTTGCCCGCGTTCTCGGGCCGCTTCGCCAGATGCAGGCCCGCCCACGCGGCGGCCCCGGAGGAGATGCCGACGAGCAGTCCCTCTTCCCGCGCCAGCCGGCGCGCCGTCCTGCCCGCGTCCTCCTCCTCCACCTTGATCACTTCGTCTATCAGATCCCTCTTGAGCACCGCGGGAATGAATCCGGCGCCGATTCCCTGGATCTTGTGGGGCGAATGCGTCCCCCCCGAGAGCAGGGGCGATTTCGCCGGTTCCACCGCGACCGCCTTGAACGACGGCTTCCGCTTCTTGATGTACTCCGATACCCCGGTGATCGTTCCACCCGTACCGACCCCCGACACGAGAAAGTCGACCTTGCCGTCGGTGTCCTTCCAGATCTCCTCCGCTGTAGTCTTGCGGTGGATCTCGGGATTTGCCGGGTTCTCGAACTGCTGGGGCATGTACGCGTTCGGGGTGGATTCCACCAGCTCCTTCGCTTTCTCCACGGCCCCCTTCATTCCCTGGGGCGCCGGCGTGAGGACCAGCTCGGCGCCGAATGCCTTCAGGAGCTTGCGGCGCTCGATGCTCATGCTCTCCGGCATCGTGAGGATGCAGCGGTAGCCCTTGAACGCCGCGATGTACGCGAGCCCGATGCCCGTGTTGCCGCTCGTCGGCTCCACGATGACGCTCCCCTTCTTCAGCAGTCCCCTCTTCTCCGCGTCCTCGATCATGGAGAACGCGATACGGTCCTTCACGCTGGCCAGCGGGTTGCGCGACTCCAGCTTCAGCACGAGGTCGCCCTTCGCACCGTCCAGGATCCTGTTCACGCGGACGAGCGGCGTGTTGCCGATGAGCTCCAGCACGTTTGCCTTGATGTTCAATTTGATGCCTCCTCAGATCTGCTTCAACGCCTGGTCGAGATCGTCCTTGATGTCATCGATGTGCTCGATGCCGACCGAGAGGCGCACGAGCTCGGGGGTCAACCCGCTCTCACGCTGCTGCTCTTCGGTGAGCTGGGAATGAGAGGTGCTGGCCGGATGCAGGGCGAGGCTCTTCGCATCGCCGACGTTCGCGAGGTGGGAGAACAGCTTCAGGCTGTTGATGAGCTTCTCCCCTGCCTCCTTGCCGCCCTTGGTGCCGAACACCACCATTCCGCCGAAGCCTTGCTTCAGATATTTCTTCGCAACAGGGTACGTGGGATCGTCAGGCAGCCCGGGGTAGCGGACCCATGCCACTTTCGGATGTTTCTTCAGCCATTGTGCAACGGCCAGCGCGTTGCTGCTGTGTCTTTCCATGCGCAGGGGCAGTGATTCGATTCCCTGGAGGAAGATCCACGCATTGTCGGGGGAAATGCATGCGCCGAGGTTTCGGAGGGGTACAGTGCGCAGGCGCAGGGCAAAGGCGATGGGTGCCAGCGGGGCAGGAAGGTCAGAGGCCCAGTGCAGCCCGTGATAGTTGGGATCCGGATCGTTGAAGAGGTTGAACTTCTTGTCCTTCCAGTCGAACTTCCCCGAGTCCGTGACGATTCCGCCGATGCCGGTTCCATGCCCGCCCATCCACTTGGTGAGGGAGTTCACGACGATATCGGCGCCGTGCTCGATCGTCTTGAGGAGACACGGTGTTGTGAACGTGGCGTCAACGATGAGGGGAAGTCCGTGCGCATGCGCGATCTTCGCCACTTCCGCGATATCGGTGACGTCCAGGACGGGATTCCCAATGGTCTCTATGAAGATGTCACGCGTCTTCGGAGTGATCGCCTTCTCGTAGCCCTTCAGATCGTCGTGCTTCACGAACTTCACCTTGATGCCGAACTGCGGGAAAATCGCGTCGAACATGGTGTACGTGCCGCCGTACAGGTTGCTCGCCGAAACGATCTCATCGCCTGCCTGCGCCAGGGTGATGATGGCATAATGCACAGCGGCCGTTCCCGAAGCCAGCGCGACCGAAGCCGCTCCGCCTTCCAGGAGGGTGACCCTCTGCTCCAGGACGTCCTGCGTCGGGTTCATGATCCTGGTGTAGATGTTCCCCAGCTCCTTCAGGGCGAACAGGTTTGCCGCCCTCTCGGTGCTCGGAAACACGTATGAGCTGGTGCGGTATATGGGAACACCACGCGACGTGGTGGCATCCACCTGCTGGCCGCCGTGAACGGCAAGTGTCTCGAGCCTCAGCTTCTTCACCTCACTCATCTCGTACTCCTTTCGGAAAGTTAATCACTACCTAAATGATTGTATTGGTAATGATTCTATCGCCACCGTAAATAATTGTCAAGGGGGAATAATATCAATGCTATCGAATTAGTAGTGATTGAAGGGTCTATTCAGTCGCAGCAGGAAGCGGATGGTCAGGCGGGGCAAGAGACGTCTGGAAAGCCGTGGCCAGCAGCTCGCGGGTGTAGGGGTGTCGAGGGTTTTTGAAGATCTCACGGGCAGGACCGGCCTCGACGATCTTCCCTTCCCGCATGATCGCAAGTTCGTGGCAGAGGGCCTTCAGCACCTTCAGGTCGTGACTGATGAAGATATAGGAAAGGTCGTGTTTCTCCTGCAGGCGTCTCAGCAGCTCGATCACCTGGAACTGGATCGTCCGGTCGAGTGACGAGGTGGGCTCGTCCAGCACGAGCAGGGAAGGCTTCAGGACAAGGGCCCGGGCAAGGGCGATCCTCTGGCGCTGGCCGCCCGAGAATTCGTGCGGGTATCTGTGCCTCTCCGTGGGATCAAGCCCCACCTCGGTCATCGCCTCCACGATCTTCTGATCACTCTCCCGCGGATCCCCCACGTTGTGCACGAGCAGCCCTTCGCCGATGATCTGCTCCACGGACATGCGCGGGCTCAGGCTGCCGAACGGGTCCTGGAAGATGATCTGCATGCGCCGGCGCAGGGGACGAAGCTGCTCGGCTTTCAGGCCGTTCAAGGGCAGGTCTTCGAAAAGGATCTGACCTGTGCTCCGCAAGAGTCGCAACACGGCCCGCCCGAGGGTTGTCTTCCCGGAGCCGCTCTCCCCGGCAACGCCCAGGGTCTGTCCCCGACGGATCTGGATTGATGCGCCGTCGACCGCCTTGACGTACCCGGTGGTGCGCCGAAGGAACCCGCGCTGGATCGGAAACCACACCTTGAGGTCCCGCGTCCGCATGAGGACCGGACGACCGGCGTCCGGAATCGGCGGATCCCCGGGCGCCTCCGTGTCCAGGAGGGCGCGCGTGTAGGAGTCCCGGGGGTGCTGGAAGATCTCTTCCGTCGGACCCGTCTCGACGATCCTCCCGTCGTGCATCACCGACACCCGGTCGGCGAACCGCCGCACGATGCCAAGGTCGTGGGTGATGAAGAGCACCGCCATGCGCAATTCCCGCTGGAGCGATTTGATCAGCGCGAGGATCTGGGCCTGGATCGTCACGTCCAGCGCGGTGGTCGGCTCGTCAGCGATCAGGAGCCTCGGCTGGTTTGCAAGGGCCATGGCGATCATCACGCGCTGCCTCTCGCCCCCCGAGAGCTGATGCGGGAAGGACTTCAGTCGCTTCTCGGGATCGCGCAGGCCGACTTTCTGGAGCCACCGGAGTGAAACGCTGCTCGCCCGGGACCCGGAAAGGCCCTGGTGGAGGCCAAGGGTTTCGTTGAGCTGCCGCTCCACGGTGTGCAGCGGATTCAGCGATGACATTGGCTCCTGGAATATCATCCCGATCTCGTTGCCGCGGATGCCGAGGAGCTCGGTGCCGCTCATCGACAGTATCTTGCGGTCACGGAATGTGATTTCTCCCTCCGGATAGGCGATCAAGGTTTCTGGAATCAACCGAAGAATTGCCTGGGCCGTGACGGTCTTGCCGGAGCCGCTCTCACCCACGAGGCCCAGGGTCTCGTTCTCCTGGAGGGCGATGTCAGCGCCGTGCACGACATTCCGGACCACACCGGCCTTGCGGAATCCTATGTGGAGGTTTGTGATTTTCAGGAGAGGGGACGACGCGGTCTCCATCAGAAAGCCTTCCGGGGGTCAAAGGCGTCCCGCACCGCCTCCCCGATAAAGAAGAGGAGGATGAGCGCGCCCCCAAGCACCACGAAGGCGGAAATGCCCAGCCACGGGGCCTGGAGGTTGGCCTTCGCTTGTGCCAGCAGGTCGCCAAGAGACGGGGAGCCGATGGGGAGCCCGAAGCCGAGAAAGTCGAGGGACGTCAGCGCGCCCAGGGAGCCGGCAAGTATGAAGGGCAGGAAAGTAAAGGTGGCGACCATTGCATTCGGGAGGACGTGCCGAAAGATCACGCGGCTGTCCTTCATCCCGAGGGCCTGCGCCGCCATGACGTACTCGAAATTGCGTGCCCGCAGGAACTCTGCACGGACCAGCCCCACCAAACCCATCCAGCCGAAGAGCAGCATGATGAGAAGAAGCCACCAGAAGTTTGGCTGCACGACGCTGGAGAGGATGATCAGCAGGAAGAGCGTCGGCATGCCCGACCAGACCTCGATGAATCGCTGGCCGCTGATGTCCACCCATCCCCCGTAGTACCCCTGCAGCGCTCCCGCCGCGACGCCAACTGCCGAGGCGATGAGGGTGAGTGTGAGGCCGAAGAGCACGGAAATGCGGAACCCGTACATCAGGTTGGCAAGCACGTCCTTGCCGTTCTCATCGGTCCCCAGCCAGTTCACCAGCGTCGGCGGAGAAGGAGCCGGGCTGGGCAGGTCGTAGTTGATGGTCCTGTAGCTGAAGGGAATCAGCGGCCAGACCATCCAGCCCCTGCCAGTGATCAGCCCTCGCACGTGGGGATCCCTGTAATCGGCGGCTGTTTCAAACTCTCCTCCAAAATCCTTCTCCGTGTAGCTTTTCACGAGCGGCACGTACAGCCGCCCGTTCCAGCTCACAAGGAGCGGCACGTCGTTGGCGATGAGCTCAGCAAAAAGCGAGAGGCCGAACAACCCGAGGAAAATCCAAAGTGACACGAATCCACGCCGGTGTGCCTTGAAGCGTCTCAAGCGCTCCTGATTGATCCTGCTCAGCCTGATCGCCATTTCAAGTCTGCCTAGTCTCGAAGTCGATTCGAGGATCGACGACGGTGTAGGTGAGGTCGCCGATGAGCGTGAGCACGAGGCCAAGAAGCGTGAACATGTAGAGCGTCCCGAACATTACCGGGTAGTCGCGCTGCAGCGTGGACTCCAGCCCGAGAAGCCCGAGACCTTCGAGGGAGAAAATCGGCTCGATGAGAGCCGCGTTCGTGAAGAGGATCCCGATGAGCGCCGCCGGGAACCCCGAGATGACCAGGAGCATCGCGTTGCGAAACACATGCCGGCGGAGGATGCGATTCTCGGTCAGCCCCTTGGCCCTCGCCGTCATGACGTATTGCTTGTTGATCTCTTCAAGGAAAGAGTTCTTTGTCAGCACTGCGAGGCCGGCAAACCCTCCCACGACGGAGGCCGCCGTGGGCAAAGCGATGTGCCAGAAATAGTCCAGCACTTTACCGACGAGGCTCAGGGAGCCGAAGTCGTTGGAAACCAGGCCGCGGAGCGGAAACAGCTTCAGGTAGGACCCGCCGGCCAGGAAGATGATCATGACGATCGCAAGGAGGAAGCTGGGGATGGAGCTCCCGATCAGCATCGTCGTGCTGGTCCACACATCGAACTTGCTCCCATGCTTCACCGCCTTGCGGATTCCAAGGGGGATGGAGACGAGGTAGATGATCAGGGTGCTCCAGAGACCGAGGGAGATCGACACCGGCATTCTCTCGACGATGAGCCGCACCACGCTCCTGCCGCGGAAGAGGCTGTCGCCGAAGTCGAAGAGCAGGTAACGCTTCAGCATCTCCCAATAGCGGACCAGGAGCGGCTTGTCGAACCCGAAGCGTTTCGTGATGGCCGCCACCACCTCGGGATCCAGGCCGCGCGCCCCCCGGTAGAGGGAGGTGTTCTGCTTTGCGCCGGCCGCGGTGGCCTGCTTCAGGGGAGCGACTTCGGAGGTCCCCCCCGAGCCGGTGATCCGCTCGATTGTGCCGCTTGTCTTCCGCCCGGAGAGATTCGCAAGAGCCTGGTCGACGGGACCACCCGGGGCGATCTGCACGATAAAGAAGTTGATCGTGATGATTGCCCAGAGCGTGGGAATCATGAGGAGCAGGCGGCGGAGGATGTATTGTCCCAAGGCGTTACTTTTTCGGCAGCTTGGCTTGCTTGTCCAAGTCCAGCCACCAGCTGCCGAGTCCGAATGTATATTTGGGCCTGACCGGCGGGCGGGAGAACTTGCTCCAATAGGCCACGCGGAACGTGCTGAGGTACCACTCGGGAATCACGTAATAGTTCCACGTAAGAACCCGATCCAGGGCGTGGCCCCAGGCCAGGAGGGCCTTCTCGTTGTCCTGGTTGGCGACGCAGCCGTCGACCAGGTAGTCGATGGACGGGTCCTGCACCCCCGCGGTGTTGTATGTAGAGTCGATATAGTTGGACCGCCAGGTGTCGTTCAAATCGGTGCTGGGGTATGGCATTGCGCCGTACCCTTCGGCGATCATGTCGAAATCCCTGTTCCGGAGCCGATTCACGAACTGGCTCGAATCCACCTGCCGGATGTTCATGGTGATCCCCATCCGCGCGAGGTTCTTCTGGACCGGCACCGCGACCCTCTGCATCGAGGGGCTGTCCATGAGCAGCTCGAAGACGAAGGGATCCCCTGTCTTCACGTTCGCCAGTTTCTGGTCCTTGATCTCCCAGCCCGCATCTTTCAGCAGGGCGAGGGCCTGGCGGACCTGCTCGCGGATCTCGCCGGAACCGTCGGTGACGGGAGGATTGTATTCTGTGGTGAACACCTCGTCCGGGATCTTTCCCTTGAGCGGGGTGAGGATCTTCAGCTCCTCGGGGCCGGGCAGACCCTTTGCCTCGTAGGGGGTGTTGGTGAAATAGCTTCGAAGCCGCGCGTACTGGTTGTAGAACAGGTTCTTGTTCATCCACTCGAAGTCCATGGCAGAGTTCAGAGCCTGGCGCACCTTCCGGTCTTTGAAGATCGGACGCTGGGTGTTGAACACCATCGCCTGCATCCCCTGCGGGATCTGGTGAGGAATGTCTTCTTTGATAATGGCTCCGTTGTCGAAGTTCTTACCTGTATACAGCGTGGCCCAGTTCTTGGCGATGTTCTCCTGGTACAGGTCGAACTCGCCTGCCTTGAATGCTTCGAAGGCAACCGTCTCGTCGCGGTAGTAATCGTAGCGAAGAAAATCGAAATTCAGCTGGCCCCTGTTGACGGGAAGCCTGATCGCCCAGTACGTCGGGCTGCGCTGCCAGACCACGTACTGGCCGATCTTGTAGTCCTTTACCGTGTAGGCGCCTGTGCCCAGCGGCACATCCGTGCTGGGCTCGCCGAACTTGCGGCTTTCCCAGTACTTCTTCGGCAGGATGTTGAGCTGCGAAAGGTTGATGATCATCGCCTTGTCCCCCTTCTTGAGGGTGAACTTCACGCGCAGCTTGTCGAGCGCCTCCACGTTCGCCACTCCCCCGTAGTATTCCTTGAACTGCGGAACCCCCTCGTTGAAGAACTTGTTGAAGGAGAACACGACGTCGTCCGAGGTGATCTGCGATCCGTCCTGCGCCGTCGCCTTCGGGTTGATGTGGAATATGATCCACGTGAAGTCGTCGGGGTACTCCACTTTCTCGGCGATCAGACCGTAGTACACCGAGATCTCGTCCTCGGATCCCGTCATGAGCGTATCGTACAGGGAATCGCTTCCTGCCGCGGCCAGGCCCCGGAGCGCGAATTGGTTGAAATTATCGTAGGTTCCCATCACCCACTGGCGCAGGGTTCCCCCCTTGGGCGCGTTGGGGTTCACGTAGTCGAAATGGTCGAAGCCTTCAGGGTACTTTGGCGCTCCATGGAGGCTGAGAGCGTGCGACACAATGATTCTTGGAGCCGCTCCGAGCAGGG
>JBEKXR010000153.1:0-8016 GCA_049511935.1 Spirochaetia bacterium
CCAGATCCTCGAAGCCGGAGCCCACATCGTCGTCGGCCATCATCCCCACGTCGTGCAGGGCTACGACCTGGTACAGGTGAAGGGAGCGCAGAAGCTCGCGATGTACTCCCTGGGGAACTTCATCTCGGGAATGACCTGGCGGCTGGGCCCCGACGAGATGCAGGGGATGATCGCGGCGACGGGAGAGTCGTACATGCTCAGCGTCGACGTGCGCTGTGACGCGGGCGGCTGCTCCGTGATGCAGCCAGAGCCGATTCCCATCGCAAACTACATGAACGAGCGCTCCCAGATGGTGGTGGCGCGCATGAGCGACCTCACCGACGGCTCGGTGAAACTGTCAGCCGCGTGGCGGGCCTACTACGCGCAGCGCCTCGAGCTGATGCGCGCCTCTCTCGCCCGCTCTGCGCCTGCTAACGGCTCCGGGCGATCCGTGTCTGCTCCGTGATGGTTTCTTCGCTGGACGAGAGCTGATCCTTGGCCGCCATGAGGCGAGCCTTCGCCGCCGCAAAGGCGCCGGAGGCGATGTCCTTGCGCGCATCGTCCACCGCCGCGCGCGCCTGGTCGGGCACGAGCTGAAGAGGCGCGATGATCTCGAGCTTGATCCGTGGCACCCGCCTCGCGGCCCACACTTTGGACTCGAAGCCCGGGATCGCCTCCGTGACCTCCTCCACGAGCCCGGCCGCGTCGCTGGCCACCTGCTGCTTGGCCGCGACCGCATCGCCGCCGGCCCGGGCAGCGAGTGCGGCAGTCTCCCGCGCCAGCGATGCCGCGTCGTCGTAGCTGCGCGACAGCGCCGAGCGCTTTGCCTGGAGCGCGATCTCGGCGTTCAGCGCGTCCATCTTTTCCTGGGCGCTGCGAAGCGCGTCCGGTGCGTAGGTGACGACGTCGGAGTTGCGCGATGCGGCATCCAGCGCCGCGCGCGCGGCGTCGATCTCTGCCTGCGGAGGCTCAGCGCACGCGGCGAGGACGGACAGGAGCGTGACGGCGGCGAATGCACGGGCGATTCTCATTGCGCGCATATTTCCTTTCGGGGCACACGGCCGGCATTTTCTGTTCTCTCGCACGCCGCACGAGGATTTTTGGCAAATGCCTGCGAAGGAAACCCGATTTTTCGACGCATGTCAAGGTGAGCCTGTATTCCGGCGGGCGCGGGAGGGATATCGAGCATTGAAAAGAGGTTTCGGACGTTGTACCCTCTGCGGCGAATGAGGAGGGTTGCGTGAAATCCGTCATGAGAGTATCCGGCTCCCTGGTCGTGATCCTCGCGATCGTGGCCGGCCCCGCCTTCGGGCAGGGGTTCTCACCCAAGAAAATATGGGACCTGACCGTGACGGTGAACGCGCCCAACGCGGTTGTCTACGTCGACAACGTCCTTGCCCCGGGAGGAACGACCCGGGTGACCGGAGGCGCGCACAATGTCAAGGTCCATGCCGACGGATATTTCGATTTCAACGGGCCCGTCGTCGTGAACGGCAGCATGACCTTCCCCGTGGAGCTCACCCCGCAGGGATTTCCGCTCACTATCCGTGTCGCGGTGCCCGCCGCGCGCATATTCGTCGATGGCAGCGAGGTCACCGGCACGGTGCCGCTCGTGACTTCGGGAGCCCATTCGGTCCAGGTCTCGGCGCCGGGATTCGCGGACTACAACGCGACGATCAATGTCATGGCGCCGATGAGCCTCGACGTGGCCCTGCAGCCGGCCCTGAGCCTCCTGGTGAATGTGAACGTGCCCGGCGCCTCCATTGCCGTGGACAGCGTGCCCATCCAGGGGAACGTCGCGTACGTCTCCCGCGGTCCCCACGGCCTGAGCGTCCACGCGGACGGCTACCTCGACTGGAACGGGATGGTGAACGTGCTGAACAGCATGAGCTTTTCCGTGCGGCTGAATCCGGCCGGGTTCCCGCTCACCATTCGCGTCGGCGCGCCCGGGGCGAGCATCCTGGTCGACGGCGCCGATGTGACCGGCACGGTTGCCCGCGTGGCCCCCGGCCCGCACACCGTCAGCGTGAGCGCGCCGGGCTTCCAGGACTACAACTCGGTGATCAACGTCACCGCGCCGCTCACGATGGACGTGGTCCTGCAGTCCACGGGCATTCTGCTGACGGTGAACGCAAACGTGAACAACGCCCTGGTGACGGTGAACGACACACCCAAGGGTCCGGTGCCGTATTCCGAGTATCTCCCCCCCGGCATGTACTCCGTGCGGGTGACGGCCGCGGGGTACACCGACTACTCCGCGAACATCCCGCTGAACACGGCGGTGAATCTCAACGTCCAGCTCTCCCCGGCCATCTCGATGCTCGCGTTCGTCATCCCGCCGATCTTTCGTGACCCCGACATGAAACCGGGGGATTCCCGGGGGCAGGTGAGGATCTTCGTCGACAACCGGCTGGTGAACCCCAACCGTGAGCTGGAGCGCATCCCCATTGCGCCCGGGCGTCACAGCATCCGCATCGCCTCGGGAGCCTTCTCGATGCAGCTGGGGGACCTCGTCGTGCAACCGGGGCAGAGCTACGTGGTCGAGCTCACCATGGACATGAAAGTGCGGACGGTTCCGTCGCCGCAGTGATGTCATGCGACTCACTCTGTCAGCGCTTCTGCTTGTTGTTCCCCTTTCGTTCTCCGCCGCGGACGTGTCGAAGGTCGTTGCGGACGCGGATGCGATGCACAACCAGGGTGCCTACGCCGAGGCAGTGAAGCTTCTCCTGGATTCGATTCCTTCAGCCTCGGGGGACAGGGAGCAGGCTGAGCTGTACTGGCGCGCCGCCCGCGAGACACTGGAGCTGGGCGACCTCGCGGAGAAGGCTGGCAAGCCCCAGGCCGACGTCCTTGCGGTGTTCACGGAAGGCCAGGGGTACGCGGAAAAGGCGATCGCCTCCGATCCGCAGAACGACCTCGGCTATTACTGGAAGTCGGCGAACATCGGCCGTTGGGGACAGGTGAAGGGCGTCCTGAACGCCCTCTCCATGTCGGGCCCGATGCGCGACCTGCTGGTGAAGGAATTGTCGCTGAATCCCGACCGCACGGACGCCTACTACGTCCTGGGCGAGCTGTACCGCGAGCTCCCCGGGTGGCCAGTCTCTTTCGGCAACGTGGATGCCGCCGTCTCCCTTGGCCGCAAGGCCGTGGAAGCGCGACAGGCGCAGGTGGAGAATGGCGTGGAGAAGGAGCTCGTGTACAATTTCTACACGGAGCTCGCCAAGACCCTCCATAAGCGCAACTGGTCGGCGGCCACGAGGGCCGCGGAGCAGAAGAACAAGGCATCGAAGCTCGCCTCTGCCGCCACGCCCCTGGACAGGGGTTCGCTCTATGAAGCGACCATCAGCCTGCAGGATGTCTCTGATCGCGTCGAGGCCCGCGCACTGGTCCAATGGGTGGTGGGAGAGCTGCAGAAGGTGCCGTTCATCACGGCGCCCCAGAAGAAGGATCTGCAGAAGGCGAAGGACGCGCTCAAGGGGTGGTAGGAGGCTTCTTTCCCGCCTCCTTCCTCATGAGACTGGCTTTCGTGAGCGTGCCGTCTCCCATCTTCTGCTGCAGGCGGAAGACCGCTTCCTCCACCCGGCCGCGGCGCGCGTACCCGTCCGGGAAGAGCTCCAGCTGATCCTGCGCCGCGACCGCGGTCAGGTTCGAAAGCCCGATCCCGACGAGCCGGATCGGCGTGCCTCCTGTCCAGCGGGACGAGAGCAGCTCGACGGCCGCGGCATGCAGCTCATCCGCCGACGTGACCCAGTGCTTGATCGTCTTCTGGGCGCTCACCGTGGTGAAATCGTGGAACCGCAGCTTCAGGGCCACCGTCTTCGATTTCCACCCGCCCTCCATCATCCGGAACATCACCTGGTGGCACAGCTCGAGGAGCACTCTCTCGATGCCGGACCTGTCCTTCCTGTCTCGCTCGAAGGTCGTCTCGCTGGACAGGGAACGGCTGCGGGGCTCCTCGGAAAAGATGCCGGGGTCGGCTCCCCGCGTGACCGTGGCCAGAAATCCCGAAGCTCCCTGACCCAGGAGCCGTGAGAGTTCGGGCTGCGGGATCCCGCGCAGCTGCCGCACGGAGGTGATGTTCAGCTCCGTCAACCGCTGAAGTGTCTTTTCCCCGATTCCCCAGAGGTCCTTGAGGGCCACCGTGTCAAGGAATGACTCGGCCTCATCGGCGCGCACTTCCACGAGGCCATCCGGTTTCCCCGCATTCGTGGCCATCTTCGCCAGGTACTTGTTCGGCCCGATTCCGACGGAGATCGTCAGGCCCGTCCTCGTGCGCACCTCCGCCTTCAGCCGCGCTCCCGTCTCGCGCGCGGGCCCGAAAAGTCGCTCGGTGCCGGTGAGATCGAGGAACGCCTCGTCCACCGAGATCTGCTGCATGTGCGGCGTGAACGTGGAGAGGATCTCCATCACCTCGCGCGAGACCTCGAGGTAGCGTTCCATGCGCACCGGAAGGTACACGCCCTGGGGACAGCGGCGGTACGCCTGGGAAATGGGCATCGCTGAGTGGATGCCGAAGCGCCGCGCCTCGTAGGAGCACGCGGAGACGACGCCGCGATGACCAGGGGCCGCCCCGACAATGACCGGGCGCCCCTTCAGCGACGGATCGTCCCGCTGCTCCACCGAGGCGTAGAACGCGTCGAGGTCGACGTGAAAGATGAGGGTCCGTATGTCCTGGGCGCTCATGTTTTCACCTCGAGGGTGCGCACGACCCGCACCCGCGTGGCCACGCGGGCGTCCGGTCGCGCCTTCACCTCGACGCCGATGAGGGGAGCGTCGAACTCCGCAGTGAGGGTCAGCGTGAAGGCCTGCTCGATGGGGAGGGAGACCTGAAGGGAAAGCGGATCCGGCGGGTAGGCTCCGACGAGCAGCCGGTAGGAGTGCGGGCCAATCCGCACCGCCGGGAAGGAGCTGTCGTACAGGATGAAATCGTCCGCGGATTCGATTGCGAGCGAGAACGACCTCGGCCGGGAGGGCATTTTCACCTGGAGCGAGAGTGTCCGCTGCTGGAGGAATTGACCGGAATCGAATGTCACCTGCACGGGCGACTCCACGCTGTCCAGCGGCACCGGGCCGCCGTTCCAATGGTGCGGCAGGGACCGCGGTCCCCCCGGGGTCGAGAAAGTGATCCCGCGGACGGGCGCCGGGCTCTCGATCTCGAGCAACGTGGAGGAGGTGCGGCCCGACGCGTCCACGACGACGGTCTGTGTGGCCGCGATCGGCTGTGGACTCTCCGTCGAGAAGGGGGAGAAAGTCAGAAGGCGCACGGCGAGAAGCCCCCCTGCGACGAGCAGAGCGACGGCCAGCAGGAGCTCGCGCGTCCCCCGGCGGAGGAGCCCCTTTCCGGGGAATATGAGCCCGATTCTCAAGAGGACGAGGATGAAGGGGAGGCAGGCACCCGCGACGAGGAGGTTTCCGAGAACCGGTGAGAGGGTGATGATCCGGCAGAAGGGCAGGGCAGGCACGAGAAACACCTTGACGATGCCGCGGATGCCCCAGAACGGCGCCGGGAGCGCCAGCGCGGCCTTTGCCCACCTGTTGCGCGCGAGCGTGGAGAGGAACACGAGAAGGAAGGCCCAGAGGAAGTACCAGGTGAAAGAAATGTCGAACACGGCGACGACGGTGATCTCCACCAGGAGGAAGAACAGGGCCGCTGCCGAGTAGAAGCTGCCGTTGCGGGGGACAGGGAAACGGCGGAAGGGGTTGTACAGCGCGGCGAAGAGGAAGAGGGCTGCGCAGATCTTCAGTCCCAGGAACTCCAGCGGGGCGTAGCTCCACAGCGTGGGGAACTGGCGGAACACGAGAATGCCTCTCACCGCGTACGTGCCCGCGACGAGAAAGAGGAACGCGAGGGCCGCGAGCGGGACGATCGCTGTGATGTTCCGCAGTAATGTCCGCACGTACTTCTTCAGCCTTTTCAGAAACACGAGGGCGAAGAGCAGCACCGCGGCGATGCTCCCTCCGAAAATGGCGACATACGCCCTCTCCCCGACGATCAGCGAAAGGTCGCCTACCTGAACGAGCAGGTAGTGACGATCCCACTCCTCGGGAATCCCGCCCCGGCCCGCATCGAGGAAGGCGCGCAGAAACGTGGAGAGGGCGGAGAGCATGTCGGGTGAGCCCGGAATGTGCGTCGCGCCGTATTCCCCCTCCAGCCCGACCGAGGGGAATCCCGCACGGAGGTACGGCTCGATCAGCGTCCGTTCGTCGGTGACTCCGAGGCGGAATGCCTGCACCTCGTCCGCCTGCAGCCGATAGGGGACCAGGGAGGCCCGGAGCGAGTCCACGCACCTGTTCATCAGCCAGAAGGGGCTCACGATCCCCCTGCCGCCTCCCCGCACAAGGATCCTGTCCGGGACCGCGCGGAGATTCAGGTACAGCACGGCGGCACTGTAGTCGGGCCGGTAGTCCCGGAGGAAAAGGGTGCTGCCCATCGGGTAAGCGTCCGTGTCGCCGAACTCCGCGCCGAGAAAGAGCACGACCAGGCTGAGGGGCGGCGTCAAGCTCTTGATGCGACCCAGGAGGTCGAGGGCAAGGGCGACGTTGATGGACCCATCCTCGTGCGGGCCGGCGGCCGGCGGCGCGTCGATGGGCACCGCGAGGATCAGGGAGTCCCGGGAACGGCCCGGCACGTCGACCCGCAGGCAGCGGGAGAAGGAATGCTCGAAGTCCGAACGGCTGAAATCGAGGGGGACGGCGCGCAGGCCCATCTCCACGACCCGTGCGCTGATCCAGTCCAGCAGTGCGCCCTCCGCCGGCGATCCCTCCAGCCGCGGTGAAAACGACGACACGGCACGGAGGATCGACTCAGGGGACGAGTCGGAAATCTCGGTCTGCGCGTAGGCCGGGGGCGTTCCCGGCGGGAATGCAAGGAGGAGCATCAGCAAGAACGCGGCGGTCATGCGCTTCGAAGCATAGGAGAAGGGCATTCGGCGGTCAATCGATGCCTGCACGAAGGGGACTGCCGCCCAATCCAATCTTGAAATGCGCTTCTGTTTCCGTTATCATCTGCGGCATCCATATGGAAGTCCTGCCTGAAATCCTCCAGCGGCGGAGTGTCAGGGCCTACACGTCGCAGCCCCTCGACAAGGACCAGATCGAGCGCATCATCGATGCGGGCCGGCTTGCCCCATCGGCGAAGAACAGGCAGGAGTGGCGGTTCGTCGTCATTCAGAAGAAGGACACCCGGATGAAGGTGATGGACGCCGCCTTCAACCAGGACTACGTCGGCCAGGCGCCGGTGATCATCGCCGTGTGCACGACGAACATCGACTACCGGATGCCCAACGGGCAGCCCTCCTACCCCGTCGACCTCGCGTTCGCCGCCTCCCACATCGTCCTGCAGGCCGTGCACGAAGGGCTAGGGACGTGCTGCATCACCACCTTCGACGAGCAGGAGGTGCGGGAGATCCTCACCGTGCCGTTCTCCATGCGCGTCGTGCTGCTCATCCTGGTGGGCCACGGAAATGAGACACCGGAGCCGACGCCCCGCAAGACCCTCAAGCAGGTCACGGGAAAGGACCACTGGTAGGCAGGGTCTGTGTCGAATCGGGTGGGACGCGTCTATCTTTCGCTGCCGCTCGCGCTGTAGTAGCTCACCAGGCGCTCGAAGGCCTGCGTGTCCTTCGGATCGAAGATCGTTTCGATTTGGGTTCCCAGGGAGTACCACAAGGCATCTTCGATCACGCGCCGGACACGGAGCCGGATCTGGAACGGGACGATCGACGGGTCGTGCTCCGCGATGACCTGGACGGTGATGAGGTCTCCCACGGCCGCGCGGATCGGCTGCATGAACGAGACCTGGCAGCCGGATCGGCTCAGGTCCCGGATGTACCCCGGAATCTGCCGATCGACGAGGACCGCCTTCGCGTAGCTGGGGACACGGGGGTCTTTCCGCCGTTTACTGCCCACTCGCAGCCTCCCTTGAACCCTGGTTGCCTTGAGGCGTTGGATCCTCAGTGCGGGAGTTCCGCGCCTCAGGCGCCGTGCGCGTGCCCACGGAGAGCGTGATGAGCGTTCCCACTGTTTTTCCCGGTCTCC
>JBEKXR010000154.1:0-7991 GCA_049511935.1 Spirochaetia bacterium
CGGAGGTGGAGGCGTTCAGCGAGGACCGGGACTGGATGCCCCGGGCGGTGATGATCGCCAAGAACGCGCTGGTCTGGATGGACCAGCTCTCCCGATCGTACCGCCGCGAGATCCGACGGCTGGACCAGATTCCCGACGAGGAGCTCGACCAGCTGTCGCGGTCGGGATTCACCGCGCTGTGGCTGATCGGCGTCTGGGAGCGAAGCAGCGCCTCACGCGAGATCAAGCGGCGGATGGGAAATCCCGAAGCCGAGGCTTCGGCGTATTCGCTCTTCGACTACGCCATCGCGGAGGAGCTCGGCGGCCAGGCGTCGCTGGAAGCCCTCAAGGGGCGCGCGTGGCAGCGGGGAATCCGCCTGGCAAGCGACATGGTGCCCAACCACACCGGCGTGGACTCGCGCTGGATGGCCGAGCACCCCGAGCGGTTCCTCTCCTGGCCCCACGCCTGGCCGCCGTTCCCGTCGTACACGTTCAACGGCCCGAACATCTCCCAGTCTCCGGGACTCGGGGTGTACCTGGAGGATCGTTACTGGGACAGGAATGACGCCGCAGTTGTTTTCAAGAGGGTGGATTTCGCCACGGGAAACACGCGCCTCATCTACCACGGCAACGATGGCACCCACATGCCCTGGAACGACACCGCGCAGCTGGATTTCCTCAACCCCGAGACCCGGGAGGCCGTGATCCAGACCATCCTCCACGTGGCCCGCATGTTTCCGCTGATCCGTTTCGACGCCGCGATGACTCTTGCCAAGAAGCACTTTCAGCGCCTCTGGTATCCCGAGCCGGGCAGAGGGGGCGACATCCCCTCCCGGGCCGGCAATGGCATGAGCCGTCATGATTTCGACAGGGCGATGCCGATGGAGTTCTGGCGCGAGGTGGTGGACCGGGTGGCGCGGGAGGCGCCGGACACCCTGCTCCTCGCCGAAGCCTTCTGGATGCTCGAAGGGTTCTTCGTGCGCACGCTCGGGATGCACCGGGTCTACAACAGCGCATTCATGCACATGCTGAAGAAAGAGGACAACGCCGGCTACCGGCAGACCATCCGCAACACACTCGAGTTCGATCCCGAGGTGCTGAAACGGTTCGTCAATTTCATGAGCAACCCCGACGAGGAGACGGCGATCGAGCAGTTCGGGGACGGGGACAAGTACATCGGGGTGTGCACGCTCATGGCGACGCTTCCGGGGCTCCCGATGTTCGCCCACGGGCAGGTGGAAGGCCTCCGGGAAAAATACGGGATGGAGTTCCGGCGCGCATACTGGAACGAGACGCCGAACGCCGACCTCGTGGCCCGTCACGAGCGCGAGATCTTTCCCCTCCTCCGGCGTCGCCACGTTTTCTCAGGCGTGCAGGGATTCCTCCTGTACGATTTTTTCTCGACGGACGGATCGGTGAACGAAGATGTCTTCGCCTATTCGAACAGGCGCGGAGAGGAGCGGGGCCTGGTTGTGTACAACAACCGCTACGCGGAGGCGCAGGGCTGGGTGCGCACGTCCGCGGCGTTCGCCGTGAAGACCGGGGACGGGAAGAGGCTTGTTCAGAAATGCCTCGGGGAGGGCCTCGCGCTCCCGGACGATCCGGCGTGCTTCGCCGTCTTCCGCGACCACGCAACCGGCCTGCAGTACATCCGCGGCTGCCGCGATCTCTGGGAGAAGGGGCTGTACGCGGAGCTCGGCGCCTATCGCTGCCAGGTCTTTCTCGACTTTTCCGTCGTGCACGATGACGACAAGGGCCGGTGGTCGGGGCTGGCGGCAGACCTTGCCGGTCAGGGCGTTGCGAGCATGGACGCGGCACTCAGGGAACGGGAGCTGCGCCCCGTCCGCGAGGCTTTCAGGGCGCTCCTGGATATGCGGGAGATGCCGGACACCGCCGTGCGGAGCTACAGGACCTTCCTCGACGCGGCGCTGCCACTCTCTTCCGGGCGGCTCGATGCCGCCGCCGCCCTGGAGATGTTCGAGCAGCTTCAGGCAGGCTTCCGGGCCCTGGAGTCTCCGCGGGGGAAAGCGAAGATCGCGGACGAAGCAGTGAAGAGATTTCTCCGGGCGTGGACAATCCTGAGGCCGATGGCCGGCTCGTCGCCGGCGGCAAGTGCGGTCCCGGCGTGGCTCGAGGAGTGGATGCTTGCGGACATCCTGGGCGGCTGGCTGGCAGGATCGGGGTGGGACGCGCAGACTCCGACGACGGCTTTCTTCAGCATCCTCCTATCGATCCCGGAGAAACCGGCCAGAATCGACTGGGGCTCCCTCTTTTCCCAACCCGCAGCGGAACGACTCTTCGGCGTTCACGCTTTCGAAGGCACGCGCTGGTTCCGGAAGGAATCGCTGGAAATGTTCGCCTCCTGCGTCTCGATTCTCCGTCGCGCGCAGGGGAGGAGAGCGCCGAAAACTGCGCCGTTCCTCGACACCGCACGGAGCACAGGCTATCGGTGGGAGGAATTCCTCAGGATTCTGCAGTCTCCCGCGCGGTGATCGTACCCCGCGGCATACCGCGCACGATCCAGATGCTCGCCGCGGCAGCGGGAACCCCGATAAGGAACGCCCACCGGTAGCCCAGGGTCGCCCACAGAATGCCGCCGAGGAACGGCATGGTCACCGAGGCGACGTGGTTGGCGGCCACGCCCATGCTGAGCGTCGGCCGGTGCTCGCTCTTCGGCGCGATCTTGTTTACGTACGTGGTGAGGCCTGTGTTGAAGACGAACGTGGCATTGTCCAGGATGTACACGGCGTAGAGGATGTATTTGCCCTGGAGAAACGCGTACCCGAGGAACATCACCGTCACGAAGGAATAGTAGAAGACCAGCACCTTCTGCTCGCCCACCCTGTCTAACAGTCTCCCCACGCGCGGTGACGTGAAATACCCGATGCCCTGAATGACCGCCGCGAGCACGAGGATTTCCAGGAGCCCCGCGCCGTGGACTTTCACCAGGAGAAAGCCGCCGAAGGCAATCGCGATCTGCTTGCGCCATCCCTCCAGGAAGTTCAGCACGTAGTAGCGGGCGTAGCGCCGGCGCAGCACGAAGCTCGGCCCGGGAGCCTTGAGAGTTCGCGGAATGCCGAGACACGCGGCCGCGGCCAGGAGCGCGGCGCCGCCGGCGATGAGATACAGCGGCCGGATCTTCACTCCCAGGAGCGTCAGGACGAAGGCGATCCCCAGTCCCGCCGCGGATCCCAGCGCCCCGGCAGCGGCGACCCTGCCCAACCTCAGGCCCGCCTTGCCGGGTTCAGCGAGGGCGAGGGTCATGGAATTGGGAAGCGGGGTCCAGACGTGGAAGCCCACGCTCCAGGTGAGGCTGAAAAGCATCACGTATCCATACGTGGGCGCGACAGAGTAAGACCCCATTCCCAGCGCGATGAGGATAAGGAAGAGCGAGGCGATCACCGGCTCGGAAAGGCCGGCGATGAGAACGAAGATGCCAAGGGCGGCAATTCCGCAGCTTTCCCGCACCGCCTCGAGGAGGCCGGCCTGAAAGCCGCTCGCACCGATTTCCCCCACGAGGAAATTGCTGTTCAGGGCGATCTGCAGCGTGAGGGCCACGCCCACGAACGCCGATGCGGCGGCGACGAAGAACAGGCCGCGCCGTCTGTCCCGATCTGACAGGGAAACGGGCATCCTAGTGGCGCAGCACCTTGATCCGGGGGCTGATCAGCTCCATGCGCACGGGGAAATCCTGCGCGGTGAGCCAGACCACCTCGCCGTCCATCTGCAAAGGGATGCTGCCCTTGTAGTCCACATCGACGCGCCCCGCCTGATAGAACTTCACTTCGGGGAGCTCACCGTGCCGTCCGAGGTAGAAGAGCTTCTTGTTGCGGATCTTTGCCCGCACTCCCATCCGGGCCACGACGCAGACGTTGTCGTCTCCGGGCAGGACCGGCAGGTGCCCGCCATAGGTCCTTCCGCCGCTGATCCCCATGACCACCATGGAGGGCACCAGCGCTTCGATGCGTGTCTCGCCCGCATCGCCATGGATCCTGATGTCCATGGGGAGAGGCTTCACCTTCTGCTCGTAGAACAGGGAGCCGAAGTCCACGAGGGACTTGTAGGCATCGCCGGGGATGATGCGCTTGAAGCGATTGGTGAGCGCGGCGATGTACGCGTCCAGGCCGATGCTCGCGATGTTGAAGGAGTACCGGGCCGGTGACCCCGTCGCGGTCACCCGCAGCGCTCCCGTTTTCACGGCGTTCTGAGCGCCGAGGATCAGGTCGTACGCCTCCGAAAAGGTGTGCGCGTCTGCCACGTCGTTTCCCGTGCCCAGGGGAAGGCGCAGCAGTTTCAGCCGCTCCAGGATGGCGGCGTCCGCGTGGACCAGCGCGGTGCAGATCTCGTTGCTCGTCCCGTCCCCGCCGCAGCCGATCAGGAGATGTTCGATCCCCGAGTCGCTCGTGCTCTCGCTGTCCAGGAGGTCCTCGGTGATGAGCCGCGCGTGCCCCGGGTGCTCCGTGTAGTGCACCCTGTTGATCTCCACCCTCCGCCGGGGGGCGCGCTCGCGCAGGTCGGCGAGCTTCTTCTCCAGCTCCCTGATCTGCCGTGAAACGACCGCCTGGCTCTTGAAGAAGCCGGCGTGGGGATTGACGATGACATCCACGACGAGCGGGGGCTGCTCCTCGGCGTGGGAGAACCGGGTGAGCTCGGATACGCCGTTCGCGTACGTGGAGATCAGATCCATCAGCCGTTCTCCGTGTCGTCGGCTTCGTCGCGGATGAGGGCCATGATGCGCCGGGCCGCCCTCCCCCTGTGAGAGATCCTGTCCTTGTCGATGTCGGGAAGCTCCGCCAAGGTCTTCCCCAGTTGAGGCAGAAAAAACAGCGGATCGTAGCCGAAACCGTTCGTGCCCCGCGGTGCCTGCGTGATGACGCCCGGGACCGTTTCCTGCACCGCGATGAAGCGAGTCTCGGACAGCACGAGGACGAGACAGCACACGAAAAACGCGTCGCGCTGCTTCGTTGCGGACATCCGCTCGAGCAGGTACTCGTTGCGGCGAGGCGCATCGAGCGGCGTGCTCCCCGGCGCGGATCCGTACCGCGAGGAGAAGATCCCGGGCTCCCCGCCGAGGGACGCAACGCAGAGACCGGAATCATCGGCGATGACCGGCCGCCGCGCCAGTAGATGGAGCGCAGAGGCCTTGCCGTGCGCGTTGGCAAGAAATGTCTCCCCGTCCTCGGGAAAATCGAAATCGATGCCGAAGTCGCGCGGCATGCGAATGGTCAGGCCGGGGAACAGCCGCGCAAACTCCCGGCTCTTGTGCTCATTGTTCGATGCGAGGAGAAGCTCCGTCATCATTATGCGGACCTGAGGTTGTCGGGATCATATACCGAGGCGAGTTTCCTCTTCA
Organism: Spirochaetia bacterium; assembly: GCA_049511935.1. Taxonomy (GTDB): domain Bacteria; phylum Spirochaetota; class Spirochaetia; order SZUA-6; family Fen-1364; genus Fen-1364. The sequence goes on from JBEKXR010000154.1 coordinate 5,333, forward strand.
ACCAGTACAGCCCCGAATCCACCGTGCCCTTCGGCACGCCCAGGACCTTTGAGATTTCGAGGTTGGTCGGCGCCAGGCCGACCCGTGACATTCGCTGCATCGCCGAGCTCATCCTCCGGCGCGCCCGAGCAAGCGCCTCCTCCGTGGACGCGCGCTTTGCGGGATCCACCTCGTCCTGGAGCTCGGTTTCCAGGAGCCGGATCGCCGCGTAGGCCTTGTTTCGCCTGCCGCGGAACATCTCGTGCCGGCTCTCCCGCGCGCCTCTCATCTCGAGCAGCGCCGTCACGAGCGTCATCAGGGTCTCCGTCGCAACGCCGGCAACGCGCGCCAGGGCCGGAGCGTTTTCCGTGTCGATGAGCCGCGAGCACTTCAATGCGAGGAAAAGGAAGTTCCGCCGATCCGCGTCGCTGCGCACGTATCGCGCGAAGGCAGCGGATGCATCCAGTGCCCGAGCCTCGGGTCCTTCTCCGGAATCCTGGTGATGATCGAGGCTCACCGCCTCGTCGGGCTCGACCCGCAAGGATACTTTCCATCTCCTTTCGTCCCGGTTTCTGTCGCGGGCGAAATTCCGCAGCTGCCAGTTCAGCACGGCCCAGAGGTACGACTCGAATGGCTTGCCCTGGTCGCGGAACCTGTCGAGGAGGCGGATGATGCGCGGGTGGATGAACACGTAGAACTCGCCGCAGGCATCCTCGTCCCAACCCATTGTCCGCCGCGGGAACTGGTATACGCGGGGTGCGATCTCGTCCACGATGTCGCGCAGCTCCTGCCTCGTCCGCTGGTACTGGAGAACTTTTTCCGTGAGGTTTTCCATGCCCCCTCGACTGCAAATCCCGTGCCAGGAAAGGGCGGCTGGAGAGAGGCAAAATGGGGTGGTTCTTTACATTCGTTTACTTTTCTGGCTGATTGTCAGCGATCAGGGGAGCGAGGGCCTCGATGACGACCTTCTTCACCGATTCGAAGGAGCCCCGGATGTCGAAGCCGGAGGCCTGCCGATGCCCTCCGCCTCCGAACGATGCGGCGACGGCCCCGACATCGACCGCTGCAGTTGACCGGAGGCCGACGGAAAAAACGCCCATCCCCTCCTCCTTGATCAGCGCGACGACGACGTTTCCCTTGACCATCTGGAGCAGGCGGTACAGGTCATCTTCGCCGCGCTGGTGGGCTGCCAGTTGTTCCCTGTCGGCGATCATCTGCCAGGTGAGGATGAGCTGATCGGACCAGTGACTTTCCACGCGTTGGAGCATCTCCCCGAGGAGCTTTCGCGACGCGAGCTCGCGCCGGCCGTACACCATCATGTAGACGTCCGCGGTGGACGTGCCTCGCTCGACCAGCCGGGCGATGGCCCGGTAGGTGTCCGCGCTGCCGGCACCGAGGTGACGGAAGAAGCCGGTGTCGGTGCACAGGCCGAAGAGGATGAGCCGCGCGGTATCCGCGTCCGGTGTCACGCCCATGGCTTCGAAGAGGTCCAGGACGAGCATCGTGGTGGAAGGGGCCGAGGAGTCGACCATGCGCGCGTCACCGAACTGCTCCCCGGCGGAGTGATGATCGATCACCAGGCAGGGCAGCCCGGCCACCGCGGCGCTCAGGGGCCCGGTGCGGTCCGGCGTCGAGCAGTCGAGGATGATCACGGCGGTCGACGAGCGCCTTTCCACTGGCACGGTCGCGGAGAAGTCCGCTTCAAAGGGTGCGATCTCGGGCCGGTCGAACGGCCCTGCCGAATGCAGTGTCGCCTCCTTGCCCAGCGCGCGCAGGAGCGTGGCCGCGATGATCTGGGACGCCACGCAGTCGCCGTCTGGCTCCTTGTGGCCGAGAATGACGAACGACTCGTGGGAACGGATGAATCGGACCGCTTCCGTGGTGTCGTACACGGGCTACCCCAGCGTGAGCAGGGCGAACTGCCGCCCTGTTCCCGAGATGGAGAGCTCCCCGTCGTGGATGAGGCAGTCGATTTCCGTCCGCATTCCCAGCTCCTGCAGGTAGAGCCCCGGCTCGACCGAAAAGCACGCCCCCTCCGTGAGGATGCGCTCGTCCGGAAACTCCACGGAATCCAGGTTCACCCCGTACCCGTGCACGCGCGCGCCGGTGGAATGGCCGGTCCTGTGCATGATGCCCTGCGCAAATCCCCGGTCCACCAGCACCTCGCGTGCCGCCCGGTCGACATCGGCTCCGCTGACCGGCGTGCCGGCGGCGAGGCGGCGCTGGAGCAGGGAGACCGCGGCCTCGCGGGCATCCCGCACTGCTTCGAAAAGGCGCTGCTGAAGGGGCGCGGGGGACGGGGCGCAGACCCCGACCCAGGAGATGTCGGCGTACACGGCGCCGGGCGTCGTCTCCTTCGCCCAGATGTCGAACTGCACGAGGTCTCCCTGCTCCAGCGCTGCGCCGCGGCCTTCCACGCTGAAATGCGGGTCCGACGTGTGCCGTCCCGCGCCGACAATCGGCGGGGCATCGCTCACGAGGCCGGCGGAGGAGATCGACTGCGACACCCATTCCTGGACGTCACCCTCGGTGATGGAGCGGCCCTCGCGGAGCTCACGTGAGAGACGGGCCCACGCGCTGGCCACTGACTCGTAGAGGACCTTCGCGGCCGCCTCGTGCGACCTCCTGCCCTCATCGTCCAGGGCGCCGAGGTAGCGTGAGACAAGCCCTTCTGCCGGTG
>JBEKXR010000155.1:0-7958 GCA_049511935.1 Spirochaetia bacterium
TCTTCGACGGTGGGCACGGGGACTTGCGGATCTTCCACTTCGGCCACCGCGAGCTCCTTCCCGCGCGGCCACGCGATGAGCTGGGAGAGCCTGATCCCGGCGATGCGCAGATCGCTCCGGGCGTTCTGGACTTCTATGTCCGCGCTCTGCGCGTTGATCTCCGCGCTGCGCAGGTCGATGTCCGTCGCCTGCTGCAGGGCGTGTGTGGCACGGATCTGGGCGAGCAGCGCGTTCTGCTGCTCGAGGATCTGCTGCTTGACCGCAAGATTCCGCTGGGCCCCGAGCGCGAGAAAATACGCTTCCGTCACCGCGGAGGTGATGGTCTGCCTTCCCGTGACCACGGAAAGCTCGCGTCCGCGAAAGGTGAGCAGGCTTTTCTCAAGCGCGGCTTTTGCGGTTCCGCCGGGATAGCCGTTCCAGAGAACCTGGCTCAGGCTCAGGCCGAAACTCCCCGACGGACCCGGGGTGGAACCGGTGAACGCGCCGAGCGCCGCGGCGAGCGGGCTCGCCGCCATGTACGGAATCGTGCTGAACCCGAGGCTTGTCGTCGGCGTTGCAAAGGCAATCCCCGCCTGCGGCGCCTGGTCTAACCCGGAAGCGAGGGAATTGAGGGTGAGGAGGGTCGAATCGCCGTACCCGTAGGTGGCACTTTCTCCGAAGGACGCGGACAGCGAGTAGGAGGACTGCGAGACCGCGAGGTTGTATTGTTCCCTGCTCAGCGCAAGGTTTCGCTCGAGGATCATGCTGTCCGTTCCCTGGGACAGCGCGGAGTCGATGCATTGGGCGAGGGACAGGGACGCGGGAGCCTCCTGGGCCGTCGCCGGCACCCACGAGACAAGAAAAAAGATCACGACAACCGGGAAAAATCGCGCGTCAAGTCTTTTTCTGGGCATTGATTTCTTCCTTGAGAAAGTCCTTGAGCCTCAGGAACATCCGCATCGTTGTCTCTCGGTCTTTTTCCGGCATGCTCTCGAAGAACCGCTGCATCATGCTCTGCATCCTCTTCTCGATGCTCGCGAGGGTCGCCCTGCCGTAGCCGGTGAGCACGATCAGGATGACGCGCCTGTCCTTTGCGTCTGAGTTGCGCTGGACCAGCTTGAGATCGATCAGCCGGTCGACGATCCCCGTCATGGCCGCGGGCGTGTGAAATCTCATCGCGGCCAGGTCGGACATCCTGCACGTCTCACCCTGCTCCTTGAGCGCCTTCAGCGTGAACGCCTGGGGAACGGTGATGTTCTCCGCGCTCAGGGTCCCTTCGAGTGCGCGGGTGAACATCTCGTTGAGCTCGTTCTGGACTCTGAAAAAATCCTCATATCCACTCGGTGTTTCGCTCATTGCCTCTCTCGTCAGCTGTTCTGCGGCCTATTTTCTACGGAACCGAATATTAAACAAAGAGTAATATAAGCATATCTAATAGTCAATCTGCACGAGGAGCCGGGATTCCCCGGTTGCCCTCTCACTTGAGTTTCTTAAGTTCTTCAAATAGTGTAGCAGCTGCGCAGGAGGTGACAGGAATGGGCGGTCTGGCCGTGAGCTTTCGCGAACCGGCGTCCCGGGAAGTTGTCGAACGGGTCGCTGTACGCCTGGGTGAGCGAAACATCGAAGCGATTGTCGTCGAGGACTTGACCCAGGCGCGCAGCGCGGTATTGGCGAGGCTTCCTGCAGGAGCCGAGGTGCACGCGGGCAAATCCAAAACCCTCGAGGAGATCGGGGTCACGCCGGAGCTGGCCGTTGAGGGCAAGTACAGCTACCTGCGAAATATCTACCTGAAAATGGACCGGAAAACCCAGATGCGGGAGATCCGCAAGCTCATCGCCGCTCCCGACTTCATGCTGGGAAGCGTCAGCGCGTTGACACAGGACGGGATCCTGGTGGCCGCCTCCGCAACAGCGAGCCAGCTCGGACCCTATGCAGCGGGAGGCGAAAAGCTCACCCTGGTGGTGAGCAGCCAGAAGATCGTGCCCGACCTGGACTCTGCCTTCGCCAGGATCCGCGAGTACGTCCTCCCCTGGGAAGATTCCCGGGTGCGTGCGACCATAGGAATCGGCAGCTTTGTCGGAAAAATCCTGATTGTCGAGCGCGAGTGGGTGGCGGGACGCGTCACAGTGGTGCTGGTTCATCAGCCCGTGGGGATATAGGCCCGCCGGTGCGCCCCGGACCACCGGCCTGTACCACTTCGCGGTTCTTTTCCCGAACCGCAGGGAGCTCGCCCGTGCAGTCGCCCGCCTCTTCGAGCGCGAGTACGTGAACTATCCCACCGACCACGTGATCACCAAGACCACGTACCTGAAGGATCCCGAGGGCCAGGAGATCGAGCTGTACGTCGAGTCGCCGGAGGACGGGCGGCCCAGCGACGGGAGGGATCCGCTGGACCTGGAAGCGCTCTTCCGCGAGCAGAAACCCGGCGATGCTCTCGACCAGCCGGTGCCATCGACAACGCGCATCGGGCACGTGCACCTGTACGTGAGGAACGTGCCCGAGGCGGTGAAGTTCTACACCGAGGTAGTCGGATTCGACGACATGGGATTCGCCCCTTCGTTCCAGATGGGCATGGTGTCGGTGGCGGGGTATCACCATCACATCGGCCTCAACTCGTGGATGGGCGAAGGTGCGCCTCCCCTGCCTCCCGGTTCGCGCCGACTGCGCCATTTCTCGATCGTGCTCCCTGACGCGTCTGAGCTCGATCGGGCTGCGGCCGCGTGAACAAGGCGGAGGTGGCGACGGAGACTACGGAATCCGGCGTCTTCTTCCGCGACCCATCCCGAAATGGAATTCTCCTCACCGTGCAGGATTATTCACATATGGCGGACCGGCCCGTTGAGTACATGGAAACTGGCAGCTGAAGGAAGCGGGCTCCGGCTGACGTATCGTTCCCGTGTGGATTCTGTGTTACATTGTAATTGAGAGCACAGACGACTGCGACGTTTCGCCGCTGCCCTGAGTGTCCTCTCGCAGGAGTTATCCCATGACGACGAGACAGAGCCGTGTCTTGATCATTTCGATAATTTTCGTCTTGTCTCTTCCTGCACTGGTGTCGGCGGACCCCCCCTCGCTCGTCGGGCGTCTGAACCTCGCGGAAGGCGCGGTATCCTTTCGACCGGGCAGTCTCGATGAGTGGGCGCCCGCGATGCTCAACTATCCCCTCACGGCCGGCGACCATCTCTGGACGGACGACGGCGGCAGGGCGGAGCTCCACGTGGGCTCTACCGCCGTAAGGCTCGACGCCGGAACCGAGATCTCCTTTCTGAACCTGGACGACCAGACCGTACAGGTGGGAGTGGCACAAGGGCAGCTGAACGTCCGGCTGAGGCGCCTCGATCCGGGAGATGCCTTCGAGATCGACACGCCCAACTCCGTCATCACCCTTCTGGAACCGGGCAGCTACAGCCTCTCCGTGCAGAGCGAGGAAGGCTCGAGCATCAGCGTCTGGAGAGGCCAGGCGGAGGTGACGGCCGCCGGCAACGACTTCGCCGTGCCCGCAGGGCAGGTGGCGACCGTCTCCGGAAGCGGCTCCATTGCCTACTACCTCCAGCCCGCCTCTGGCCCCGACGCGTGGGACGCATGGTGCGCTTCCCGTGACGCCCGCGAGGAGCAGCTTGCCTCCCTGCGCTACGTGCCTCGGGAGATGATCGGCATCGAGGACCTGGACGAGAACGGCTCCTGGATCGTCATAGCCGGCTACGGCCCCGTGTGGGTACCGGCGCGTGTCGCTCCTGGCTGGGCACCCTACAGGTTCGGCCGCTGGGCCTGGGTGGCGCCGTGGGGATGGACCTGGATCGACGATGCGCCCTGGGGCTTTGCACCGTTTCACTACGGGCGGTGGGCGTTCCTGAGTGCACGCTGGGTGTGGATCCCCGGTGCGGTTGTCGCGCGCCCCGTCTATGCCCCCGCGCTCGTCGTGTTCATCGGGGGAGGGCCGGGGGACCCGTCAGCGGAAGGAATCGGCTGGTTCCCGCTCGGTCCACGTGAGGTCTACGTGCCCCCGTACGGGGCGAGCACGACATACGTGCAGCGGATCAACGTCACGACGGTCAACATCACCGTGGTGAATATCGAACGCATCGACGTCACGCATGTCACCTACGTGAACAGGGGCGTGCCGTCCGCGGTGACCGTGGTGCCGCGACAGTCCTTCACGCAGGGGCGTCCCGCTGCCGGAGCGGGGATCTCGTTCTCGACTGACCAGGTCCGACGCGCGCCCATCCTGGGAATGGGACCGACGATCGCTCCCCAGCGGGAAAGCATCATGGGGCAGCCGCTTGTGGCGCGCAATCCTGCACCGCAGCCACCGCCCCAGGTGGCCGGCCGAAGCGTGTTCGGTCGTATCGTTCCCGCACCGGCCCCGGCGCCCTTCACGTTCAGGGCTGAGCCGGTGCAGCCTGCGACCGTGTACCAGCGGCCGCCGCAGCAAGTGACTCCGCAGCCCACCGGTCCCGTGCGCCAGAAGACCCCGATCCTCATCAACCCGATGAACAAGGCGCCGGGCTTCCAGGTCCCGCCCGCCGCGGGCCCGCAGCCTCAGCAGGGCCCCGTCCTGCAGCCTCAACGGCCCGTCTCTCCGCAGCCCGTGCCTCCTCAGAAGCCGCAGGGACAGGTCATGCAGGCCCCTCCGCAGCGACAGCCAGCGGCGCCCATCCTGCAGCCGCAACAGCCCCCGCGTCAGCAGCCGCCAGCGATGCAGCAGCCGCAGCGTCAGCAGCCGCCAGCGATGCAGCAGCCGCAGCGGCCGCTGCCGCCTGTGATGCAGCCTCGCCAGCCCCAGCCGCTGCCGATGAATCCCCAGCCCCAGCAGGGACCCGGCCTGCAGAAGCCCCAGGGAGATCGCCAGGTTCAGAGCGGCGGGGGTCAGTCCGACAACAAGGGCAAGGGAGAGGCACGCAGCCTGTTGAACGACCTGAAGCTCAAGAATCTCCCCGGGGTGCAGGGGCGCCTCGAGTCTGCGCGAAAGAGGCCCGGCGTCAAGCTCGACTACGCCGCCCTCTCGCGTCAGCTTGATGCGGCGCGATCCGCGATCGCAGCCGCGGAGAACACTCTCTCCACGGGCAAGTCAGATGCTGCGCTCCAACAGGCTCAGGGAGTGCAGAGACAGCTCGCCGACCTGGACAGGCATATCTCGGACGCCATGGCTTCGCCCGGTGGGGTAGACCCCGGTGACCAGGTGCAAAGACAGGGGGATGCGCCGGGGAATAAAAGATAGAATTGGATGAACCAGAGGGGCGGCCCTGCCGCCCCTCTGTTGATGAATGCTCCCCGTCGTTCGATATGGCCACTACCCCCGCGTGTCGTCTATAGTCGGGAGAATCCATGCAGTCCGGAGGCAGCAGTGACTGATCAGCGAGCCGGGAGCGGCGTCGACAGGAGAGTCGTTCTCCTCGTGGCGGCCACCGCGGCCTTCCTCACGCCTTTCATGGCGACGTCCATCAACATCGCCCTTCCTTCCATCGGGAGGGAGTTCTCCATCGATGCGGTCACGCTGAGCTGGATCTCCATCGCCTATGGGCTGGCCGCGGCGATGCTGCTCGTTCCCTTCGGAAGAATAGCCGACATTCGCGGCCGGCGGAAGGTGTTCCTCGCGGGCATGGTGGGGTACACGGTGGTGTCCTTCCTCTGCACGCTTTCCTCCTCCGAGACGATGCTCATCGCGCTGCGCGCCCTGCAGGGGGGCACGGATGCGATGATGTTCGGAACTTCAACCGCGATCGTGACCTCGGTCTACCCGCCCGAGCAGAGGGGGCGGGCGCTGGGCGTCGTCGTCGCCTCGGTGTACTCTGGCAGCGCATTGGGACCCGTCATCGGGGGCTTCCTGACGCAGGCCCTGGGCTGGCGGAGCATCTTCTGGCTCACGACCCTGCTGGGAACTCTCGCGGTCGCGTTGACGCTCTGGAAGATGAGGGGAGAGTGGGCCGATGCGCGCGGACAGAAGATGGACGTGATCGGATCCGTGCTCTACGGGCTGGGGTTGCTGGGAGTCATGTACGGCTTCCGGCTGCTTCCGTCCCTGAATGGCGCGTGGCTCATCGTCGGAGGCACGGCGGTCCTTGCAGCGTTTGTCATCCGGGAGAACCGCACGCCGTCACCCGTGCTCGACATGAGCCTCTTCCGGCGGAACTTCGTGTTCGCCCTTTCGAACCTCTCCGCACTGATCAACTACGCCGCCACTTTTGCGCTGTCGTTCCTCCTGAGCCTCTACCTGCAGTATATCAAGGGTCTCAGCCCGGGAACCGCGGGGCTCATCATGCTGGCGCAGCCCGTCATGATGGCGGCGTTCTCGCCGCTTGCCGGTCGCCTCTCCGACAGGATCGAGCCGAGGATCGTCGCCTCGGCCGGCATGGCGATGAGCGCCGCGGGGCTTTTCCTGACCGCGTTTCTGAACGGCCATTCGCCCCTGGCTGCGATCGTCGCCATCCTCCTGCTCTGCGGGCTTGGATTTGCGTTGTTCTCCTCTCCCAACACCAACGCAATCATGAGCTCCGTCCCCCGGCAACAGTACGGCGTCGCCGCGGCCACGACGGGGGTCATGAGGCTGGTCGGGCAGATGCTGAGCATGGGTATCGCTCAGCTGATCATTGCCCTGTACGTGGGGGAGGTGGAGCTCACCTCCCCGGTGTACCCCGCCTTCCTCCGCGCCTTCCGTGCCGGGTTCTTCCTGTTCGCCGGCCTCTGTTGCACGGGAATCCTCGCCTCCCTCACCCGCGGCAACGTGCGCGAAACAGCCTCCGAATGAGCTGCGCCCTCACCCCTGCGCCCCCACCCCTTGACGGCTTCCAGGCCCGCTGCTATCTTTCATTTGAACAGTTGTTCAAGTGTAGAATGGAGCGGACATGGCAGAGGGGTGCAGTGCGAACATCATCCACCCGGAGGCGGTCCTTGCGGGCAGAGGAATGCTGCCCCGCGCTGACGAGCTGGACGGGATGGAGGCGTTCTTCAAGGTCCTCGGCGATGCCACGCGCCTGAGAATCCTTCACGCGCTCCTGGTCGGGGAGCTGTGCGTGTGTGACCTCAGCGAGACACTCTCGATGAGCGCGTCCGCCGTCAGCCACCAGCTCTCGGTCCTGAAGTCTGCCCGGCTCGTGAGGCACCGCCGGGATGGAAAGGTCGTGTACTACTCCCTCAGTGACGACCATGTCAGTGTGCTTCTCGAGTCCATGCGGACGCACCTTGCGGAAGGCACGGGTCGCGAATGAAGCAGGCGGGAAACTCCTCGTTTGCCCTCCGCCGGGAAACCGCGGCACTCTCGGCAGGCCTCGCCCTGCTGGCTGCCGGGATACTGTTCGGGCCGGGAATCGCGCATTCTCCCTACCCGTGGCTGCGATACGCCGTCTTCGGCGCGGCGTACCTGGCGGTCGGCTGGAATGTCCTGGCCTCCGCGTTCCGCGGTCTGGTGCACGGCCGCTTCTTCGACGAGAACTTCCTGATGACCGTCGCGACCGCCGGGGCCTTCGCAATCGGTCTGCCCACCGAGGCCGTGGGCGTGATGCTCTTTTTCAAGGTCGGAGAGATCATGCAGGGGATTTCGGTCGCGCGCAGCAGGCGCTCGATCAGGGCGCTTCTCGAACTGCGGCCCGACACCGCCCGGACCGTGAAAGACGGGAAGCTGCAGGAGGTGCGTCCCGAAGAGGTTGCGGTAGGCGCCGAGATCCTGGTGCGCCCCGGGGAACGTGTGCCGCTTGACGGGATCGTGCTGAGCGGCAGCGGCCTCGTGGATACCTCCACGCTCACCGGCGAGCCGGTGCCGAGGCGGGTCCGGCCCGGGCAGGAGATGCTCGCCGGCTTCATCAGCACGGACGGTTCGATCGAGATCCGCGTGACGAGGCCGGCCGGAGAATCCAGCGCTGCACAGATCGTGCGGCTTGTGGAGGAAGCGTCCCACGCGAAGTCGCGCACGGCCCGGTTCATCACGCGCTTCGCCCGCGTCTACACCCCCCTGGTGGTCGCGGCAGCAGCCGTGATTGCTTTCC
>JBEKXR010000156.1:0-7905 GCA_049511935.1 Spirochaetia bacterium
CGGCGGCAGACCTCGCCGAATCCCAGCTCTCCAACTCGATCATCGTCTCGCCCCTCACGGGGGTCGTCGCCTCACGCGCCGTGGACCCGGGCGAGCTCGTCGCCAGCGGGAGCCCGGCGTTCGTCGTCATCGACGTGAGCAGCGTGACGGCCGAAGCGAGCGTTGACGAGGGGATCGTGCAGAAGATCCGGCCGGGCGAACGCGTTGAGGTGAGCTCGGAGTCGGCCGGCACGGGGCCGCTCCCGGGAATCGTGGACACCGTGAGCCCCGCGGCAGACCCCCGCACCCAGGGGTACGCGGTGAAAATCCGCATCGACAACCCCGGGGACGCCCTGCGGCCGGGGATGCGGGCCCAGGTCTCCTTTCCCGTGGAAAGCAGGCCCGACGTCCTGGCGGTGCCGAACCAGGCCCTGGTCACCGACAGCGGAGTGCAGTACCTCTACACCGTCGAGAACGGCGTCGTGAAGAAGGCCGCGGTGCAGACGGGCATCTCCGACGAAGAGCTCACCGAGATCACCGCGGGGATTTCCGAGGGCGCACTGGTGATCACCGAGGGACAGAGTTTCCTGAACGAGGGAGAAAGGGTGACGATATCAAAATGAGGGTAGTATCTTAAGGCATGCAGCTGCTTCTCTCGTACATCCGCCCGTTCCGGGGGATGGTTGTGCTCGCGATCTTCCTTGCGGTCATCAACCAGGTCTTTTCCCTCCTGGATCCCCAGATCTTCCGCATCATCGTCGACAGGTACGCATCACACTTCGGGACAATGCCCTGGGCGGAGTTCATCCGCGGCGTGACCCTCATGGTCCTCGCGTTCGTCGGGGTGGCGATGGTGAGCCGCATCGCGAAGAACTTCCAGGACTACTACATCAACGTCGTCTCCCAGTCCGTCGGCGCGAACATGTACGCGGATGGCATTGCGCACTCGATGCGGCTGCCCTACAGGGCATTCGAGGACCAGCAGAGCGGCGCGGTGCTCCAGCAGCTGCAGAAGGCGCGCCTGGACAGCCGGGACATGATCAGCCAGTCGATCAACAGCGTGTTCGTGTCTTCGCTCACGCTCGTGCTCGTGCTGGCGTATTCCTTCTTCGTCCACTGGTCCATCGCCGTGGCGCTCCTCATTCTTGCGCCCATTCTCGGCGTGCTCGTCTCCTCCCTGGGCCGCAGGATCAAGCGGGTGCAGGCAACGATTTTCGGCGAGACAAATGCGCTGGCCGGTTCCACGACGGAAAGCCTGCGCAACATCGAGCTGATCAAGAGCCTGGGCCTGGAGACGCAGGAGATCGACCGGCTGAACGCGACCAACCAGAAGATCCTGGACCTGGAGCTTGCCAAGGTGAAGACGGTTCGCATGCTCATGTTCTTCCAGGGCACCGCGATCAACTTTTTCCGGGCACTGTTCCTCCTGCAGATGCTCATCCTCGCCTACTTCAAGCTGATCACGCTGGGCGAGTTCTTCAGCCTGCTGTTCTACTCCTTCGCGATCTTCTCTCCGCTCGGTGAGATCGGAAACGTCGTCACGAAGTATTCCGAGACAAAGGCGAGCCTGGAGAACGTGCAGAAGATCCTCGCCCAGGAACCGGCACCGAGGAACCCCGGGGGTGCGGTGCCGGATGGCATCGAGTCGCTGGAGTTCTCCGGGGTCACCTACAGTCACCCGGGTGCGAAGGATTCCGCGCTTCTCGACGTCACCTTCACCGCCCGCTCGGGAGAGAGCGTGGCATTCGTCGGCCCCTCCGGTGCCGGCAAGAGCACGCTCATCAAGCTCCTCCTCGGCCTGTACCGCCCGGACTACGGCCGGATCCTCTTCAACGGGGTGGATTCCGCCGAGGTCAACTACGACCTCCTGCGCACCCGCGTCGGCTTCGTTCCGCAGTCCATCGAGCTGTTCGCCGGCACGATTCGTGACAACCTGAAATTCGTCCAACAAGATGCGACGGACGATGACTGCATGGCGAGCCTGGAGGCTGCGCAGCTTCGCGGCCTCCTGGAGAGGTCGCGGCAGGGCCTGGAGACGCGCATCGGCGAGGGAGGACTGAAGCTCTCCGGCGGCGAGCGGCAGAGGCTTGCGATTGCCCGCGCGCTTTTGAGGAAGCCTGACCTGCTGATCTTCGACGAGGCCACCAGCTCCCTGGACACCGAGACGGAGAAGGAAATCACGCGCACCATCGACGGGATCATCCGGACGCGGCCCAGCTTCGTCACCCTTCTCATCGCCCACAGGCTCTCGACTGTCGCGGGCGCGGACAGGATCGTGGTATTGAAGAAAGGAAAGGTGGTCGAGCAGGGCTCACACCTCGAGCTGTTGAGAAAGCGGGGCCTGTACCATACCCTCTGGAAGCAGCAGGGGCTGGAGAGGGACGAAGAGCCGCGGACGATCGCCGTGCAGGGAGGATGAGATGGAGAAGCGTGCGCTGGGGACGACGGGGCTCCAGGTCTCAGTGCTGGGATTCGGCGGCTTTCACCTCGTGGAGATCCCTTCCGCCGACGCGGCCCGGCTGCTGGGGGAATACCTGGAAAACGGCGGGAGCTACATCGAAACCGCGGCCGGCTACGGGGACGGAAAATCCGAGTCGAAGATCGGCGCCGCCGTGTCCCACCGGCGCGCCGAGTATGTCCTGGCGACCAAGAGCACGGAGAGGACGCGGGCAGGGTTCCTCTCGAGCCTCGAGCGCAGCCTGCGCAACCTGAAGACCGATCACGTGGACCTGATGTTCATGCACGCCGTGCAGACCGAGGCGGAGGCGGACGCGATCCTCGGTCCCGGCGGGGCGATGGAAGGAGCCGAAGAGGCGCGAAAGGCAGGAAGGCTGCGGTACGTCGCGGTCAGCGGGCACGGCCGGCCCGACGGCCTCCTGCACGCGGTGAAGCTCCACCGGTTCGACGCGCTCATGACGGTCTTCAATTACTTCGATCGTTTCAACTTTCCTACCGTGGAAAACGACCTGCTCCCGCTGTGCCGGCAGAGGGGCACCGGGCTCATCGCCATGAAGGCCTTCGGGGACGGGTACCTGCACAAGTCCCCCGTGCCTGCCTTCCGCTACGCCCTGAGCATGCCGGTGGCCACCGTGGTGGCGGGCATCAATTCTGACGCGATGCTGAAAGCGAACCTGGAAATGCTCTCCCGGTTCCGGCCGATGACCGATGCGGAGAAGGAAGAGGTCTTCCGCACGGCACCCGAGCTGGGCGACTATGTCTGCCGCCTGTGCGGAAAATGCCGCACGGACGAGTTCGACCCCCAGTCGGTGTTCCTTCTGGAGGCCGTGTTCGATCGCCAGATGGACGACATGCGCGTGGGTGATTCCGCCCACTACGCGCTGCGAGAGCGGCTGAAGCAGTGGTTCCAGCAGCACGAGGTGGCGCGAAAGGAATATGCGGCCCTGAAGCCGAAGGTGGACCCGGGGAAGGACTACAGCCGGCTTTCGAAGCTCTGCCCCTACGGCATCGACGTGGACAGGAAGCTGAAGATCGCGCACGAGAAGCTCTCCGCGGACGGTTATATCGCCTGAGGCCCAGAGGCAGCTGACTCCGGCCGCCGGGCTTGCCGCGCAGCCGCGGCTCCTCTATTATTCGCCTCACGGGGGAGATTGACATGACATCCCGGGAGCGTCTTCGCAAAGCCATTCATCACCAGCAGCCGGACCGGCCGCCGCTGGACCTGGGCAGCACCCTGGTCACCGGCATCCACGCCAGCGCCTACGCGCGGTTGAAAAAGTCACTCGGCATCACCACCGGCACGGTGCGTGTGTACGACCCCTACCAGATGCTCGCGGAGGTCGAGGAGCCGGTGAAGAAGGCGCTGGGCGTGGACACCTTCGGCATCCAGCTTCCCACCACCATGTTCGGCTATCGAAACGAGGACTGGAAACCGTTCCGGATGTTCGACGGCACGGAGGTGGAGATATCGGGCCATTTCGAGTACGACGTGCAGCCCAACGGCGACATCGTGCAGTATCCCAAGGGCGACCGTTCCGCCCCTCCCTCGGGTCACATGCCCAGCGGCGGTTATTACTTCGACACCATTGTCCGACAGGAGCCGATCGACGAGTCGAAGCTGGACCCGCGGGAATGGGTGACGCAGACCTATTCGCTGTACACGGAGGAGGAGCTGCGCTTCATCGAGGAGACCTCCCGCTGGTGGTACGAGAACTCCGAGTACGGCCTCCTGGGCAACTTCTGGGGTGCCGGTTTCGGCGACATCGCCATCGTCCCCGGACCCGCGGTGCTGCACCCGAAGGGCATCAGGGATCCCGAGGAGTGGTACGTGTCCACTCTCACGCGCAAGGATTACGTGAAAGAGATCTTCCAGCTGCAGCTGGACCTGCAGATGAAGAACCTCGCCATGTACCGCCAGGCCGTGGGGGACAGGATAGACGTGGTCGTCATGAGCGGCACAGACTTCGGCTCTCAGAACGGCCCGTTCATCTCCCCGGACGCCTACCGGGAGATGTTCAAGCCTCTGCACGCGGTCATGAACGGGTGGGTGCACGAGCACACCAGGTGGAAGACCTTCTATCACACCTGCGGATCGATCGTTGCCTACCTCGACGACTTCGCAGAGGCCGGCGTCGATATCCTCAACCCCGTCCAGATCTCCGCCGCTGGCATGAAGCCCGAGTTTCTGAAAAAAAAGTATGGGGAGAAGTTCGTGTTCTGGGGCGGGGCGGTCGATGCCCAGCACACCCTCGCCTTCGGCACCCCGGACCAGGTGCGCAAGGAAGCCTCCCGGAACATCCGCACCTTCGGTGCGGGAGGCGGGTTCGTCTTCAACAACGTGCACAACATCCAGGCCACCGTGCCGACCGAGAACATCCTGGCGCTGCTCCAGAGATGAAATTCGGCCATTTTGATGATGAGCGCCGGGAGTACGTGGTCACCCGGCCCGACGCTCCCCTGCCCTGGATGGAAGGAGTGTTGGAATGAGCAACACGTATTCGGCGCAGAATGCGGTGTGGCGGGAGAAGCTGATCTCCCTCACGAAAAGGCTGTCCGACAAGGACCTGGGCAGGGATGCTGGCGGGTCGGGCTGGACCGTGGGCGGACTCCTGGGGCACATGGCCTTTTACGACCTTCGGTCCGTGGCTCTCCTGGAGCGCTGGAAGAAGGCAGGCATCGTGCCTTCCCCGCTCGACATCGATATTGTGAACGATGCCGCGCGGCCGCTTCTCAACGCCGTAGCTCCGGGCGAGATGAAGCGGCTGGTGGTCGATGCCGCCATGGCGGTCGACGCCGCTATCGACGCTCTGGAGCCCGATTTCCTTTCCCGGATCGAGACGGAGGGGAAGCCCTTCCGGCTGAACCGGGCGGGGCACCGGGAGCATCACCTGGAGCAGATCGAGAAGGCGCTGGCATGAGCACGATTCCCGCAACCGCCGCCGGCCGCGAGCTGTTCCGGCACGCCCTGGCCACTCTCGCATACCGCGGCGGCAAGGCAGTGCGGAACGCGCGTTCGAATTTTGCGGGATTCCGCTTATCGGAAACTACCCGGACGCCGGCGGAGATCCTCGCCCACATCGGGGACCTGATGGACTGGGCTCTCAGCATCCTGAAGGGCGCTCAGGCGTGGAAGGACTCGCTGCCCCGTACATGGGAGGAGGAAGTCGGTCGGTTTCATGCATCCATTGGCGCACTCGATGCATTTCTTGCCTCGGACCAGCCTGCGTCCGTGTCCCTGCAGAAGGTCTTCCAGGGTCCAATCGCAGATGCTCTCACGCATGTCGGCCAGCTCACGATGCTCCGCAGGCAGGCAGGTTCTCCGGTCCGGGGAGAGAACTACTTTCTCGCCGACATCGAAACAGGTCGGGTCGGACCCGATCAGCCCTTGCCCCGGAGGGAGTTCGGTTGAACGCGTTCGAGGGTGGGTTGCGCGAAGTGGTCGATGAGCTGCAGGTCGCCCGGGAAAGGCTTCTCCTCTCCGTGGGTTCCCTTTCCCAGGCGGATCTCGATTTCACTCCCTCGGCGGATCGATGGTCGATCGGCGAGATCCTCCATCACCTGAGGCTGATCGAGGACGGCGTTTTGCGGGTGCTGGAGAAGCTCGCTGCCCGGGCGGAAAAGACAGGCCTCGGCCCTGACCCCGGCTCCGGCTCCGTCATGCACAGCCTTGACCGGTTCGCCATCGAGAGCACGGCCGACAGGGTTGCCGCGCCGGCATCCGTGGCTCCCAGGAAGGGAATCCCCGCTCGGGAGCTCCTCGAGGGGCTGGCCGGCTCTCGCGCAGCCCTCTTGAAAGCCCTGACCCTGTGCGCGAGGTTCGACCTCGCGCAAGTTTCCTTCCCTCATCCGGTTCTCGGAAAGCTGGACGGTTATCAATGGGCCCTCTACGTGGGCAAGCACGAAGAACGGCACCGCCGCCAGATCGAGAAAGTGAAGGTCCTCAGGGAGGGAGATCCTCCCGCACGCCGCACGGAGATGCGCGGGGTGCTGGAGGAGACCGCTCGGCGCGCGTTGACCTACCTGGACGGCATCGGGGATCGGCACGTCGCGCCGTCACAGGAGTCGATCGACCGGTTGCGATCACTGGATGAGCCGCTCTCCGACGCACCGACGGAGCCGCGGGAGGTCATCCGGCTTCTGGACGAGGCAGGCTCGGGTGCGACCATGGCCATGGCCGGGCCGCGGTTCTTCGGGTTCGTGACTGGCGGGTCCCTGCCGGCGGCGCTGGGAGCCAACTGGCTTGCCGCTGCCTGGGACCAGAACAGCGCCTTTTTCAGCGTGACCCCCGGCGCGGCCACCCTGGAACGCGTCGCCCTGCGGTGGCTGGTCGACATGTTCGGACTTCCCCCGGCAACGGCCGGGGCCTTTGTCACCGGGGCGACCATGGCGAACTTCACCGCCCTTGCCGCTGCACGGCACGCCGTTCTGTCCCGTGCCGGCTGGAACGTTGAGGCCGACGGCCTGATCGGCGCGCCCCCGGTCACGGTCATCGTCGGGGAAGAGGCGCACTCGACTCTCTTCAAGTCCCTCGGCCTGCTCGGCCTGGGCAGGAAGCAGGTCGTGCGGGTGCCCGTGGATTCTCAGGGCCGATTGCGCGCCGAGACGCTTCCCCGGATATCGGGACCGACGATCATCTGCACGCAGGCAGGCAACGTGAACACCGGCGCATTCGACCCGATCGGCGAGGTGTGCGCACGCGTCCAGGGGACCGGCGCGTGGGTGCACGTGGACGGCGCGTTCGGGCTCTGGGCAGCCGCCTCACCGGCGCTCCGTCACCTCGCTTCGGGTATCGGGAACGCCGATTCCTGGGGAACCGATGCGCACAAGTGGCTGAACGTGCCCTACGACAGCGGGCTTGCATTCGTGCGCGACGCCGCGCCCCTTTACGCCGCCATGGCCGTCACGGCGGACTACCTGCCTCCCGCGGGTCCGCGGCGCAATCCATCCGATTTCACACCCGAGCTTTCCCGCAGGGCGCGGGGCGTCGAGGTCTGGGCAGCCCTGAAGTCACTGGGCCGCATCGGCACGGCGGAGATGATCGAGCGCTGCTGCCGGCACGCGCGGCGGTTCGCGGAGGGCCTTCGCTCCGCGGGTCACGAGGTGCTCAACGACGTCGTGCTGAACCAGGTCCTCGTGGCCTTCGGGGACCCCGATTCCACCAACCGGGTCATCTCGGGCATCCAGGCGGACGGCACCTGCTGGTGCGGGGGCACCGTCTGGCAGGGGAGGACGGCGATGAGGATCAGCGTCTGTGGATGGTCGACGACGGACGCGGACGTCGAGAAGAGCCTGCAGGCGATGATCCGAGCGGCCGGTCGCCGCCGCTAGGAAGGGACGCGCATGAGGACCCGTGCGGCAAAGGCCATCGTGGCACTCCTGCTGGTACTCGCGGCTGCGGCCTGGGACCAGGGGACCAAGTATGTCGCGCGGTTGCAGCTCGAGGGAAAACAGCCGATGGACCTGCTGCAC
>JBEKXR010000157.1:0-7902 GCA_049511935.1 Spirochaetia bacterium
GATAGTGAGGGCGGCATCAGCATACAGAAGAACTCTCCCGACATTTATATCACAGGCTTCCCGCAGACTCTCCAGGTCGCGTTTCATTTGTCGAGTCCCGGCAATAGCGCCACGTACCAATGGCAAAAATCTCCCACTTTCGCGCAGTCATTTGACTCTCCGATCCCGATCGGGACCGGCAGCACTTACCAATTCAAACCAACCGGAGATTACGGCCACTGGTATCGCGTCATCATCACGCCGACCGACAGCACGGGAACAATCCAGGGAACGTCTGTCGCCAGCCAGCCGGTTGGGTGGCCCTGAGAACATTTCATTCAGTGGAAGATCTGCAAGAGCATCAACGCGAAATCGGCCTGCGGTAGAGCTACAATGTTGGATGATGCGGATCCCTGCGCTCGCCGTATTGGTGCTGTGCCTGGCTACGGCGGAACGTACGTGTGGAGCCCCCAGGACAATGCCTACGAATCGATGGTCGGGAGCACGCGGTATTACGTGTACATGGATTCAAACGGTTACTGGTGTCTGGAGGGCGTGCTGAATCAAGTGTACACCGGCGGCGGTGTGTTCGCGCACAGCACAAGCAGTTACGCCAATTGCGCACTCCCGCCCACGACTACCTCCGGATGGACGGGCATTATTTCCAGCATAGATGACAATGCAGGAGGCGTCTACGCGCAGGGTCAACTCCCCGACACCGTAGTGTCAACCGGGTCGATTCTCCAGGTCGTATTTCTGGCCTCAAGTCCTGGAAACAGCGCGACTTATCAATGGGTGAGATCTCCCAATCAAAACGGCTCACCCCCGACCCCCCTTGGGACCGGCAGCACCTACACAATCCAATCCGGAGACTACGCGAAGTGGATTCGCGTCATCATCACACCGACTGACAGCACGGGAAAAGTCCAGGGAACGCCTGTTGGCAGTCAGCCGGTTCGAGTGCCCTGAGCACGCGCTTCACTCAGCGGAAGCTCTGCTTGTCCAGCGCCTGGACGTAGCATTGATCTCCTCCGGATTCACCCGATGAACTTGTCGGGTGGGACTCCGAAAAACCTGGAAAGTTTGAGTGCCATCATTCTGCTGATCGGCCTCCGACCGTTCTCCATGTCGCACACGATCTGGCGCGATATGCCCCCGAGCTTCTGTCCCAACTCCTCCTGGGTGAGTTCCTTTTCCTGCCTGTAGAACCTGAGATACTCACCTGGGCGCAGATCCCCGGTCTCAGGACATCGAGCATCCGTTCCCCCCACTCGCTCCGTACCACCAGCCTGCGACCATACTCCTGCCGAAGACACGGCTGGTCTTCACGGTTGCGCGCACGGGACACCCTGAATCGCGGTTCACCAATCAGTACAGTGCGGATTCGCACGCCGCTTGCGCATGCCGTCAGCCAGGCAAAGTGCAAGGCTCAGCAATGGAGGTTGTACTCAAAAATTGAGTACAACCTCCATTGCAGCCCTTCACGGTCGATGGAAACCGCGGACAGTTCGAACGGGAATCCGCGTCGCCAGCTTGCCCCGGGGCGCAGCTATCGGAAGCTCTGCTTGTCCAGCCCGTACTTCTTCATGCGCTCATAAAGGGCGCGGCGGGAGATCCCCAACGCCTGGAACGTGGCATTGATCTCCCCCCGGCATTCCTTGAGCGCGGACTCGATCACCGCCTTCTCCACTTTTTCCATTTCCTCTCGCAGCCGTCCCGAGCCGGCGGGAAGAGAGAGGAGCCTCTCCGAATCGAAGCGGAGATCCGGCGCAAAGCCGCCGGCGCTTCCATCTCGGGAAGTGATCGCCAGACGCTCCACCGAATTCTTCAGCTCCCGCACGTTGCCGGGCCATTGGTGGCCCATCATCTCGGAGAGCGTCTCCTGCGGCACGGCGGGAACGGGAACACCGTTCTTGTCCGCGACGCGGCGCAGGAAATACGACACCAGGAGGGGGATGTCATCCGCCCTCTCGCGAAGCGGCGGCACGTGGATATCGAGCACCATGATTCGGTGGGAGAAGTCCTCCCTGATTGTCCCACGGCGCACTTCTTCGGACAGGTCCGCGTTGGAGGCGCAGACCAGGCGGATGTCCACCTTCCGCGGTCGATCGCTGCCCAGCGGCACCACCAGGCCGTCGTCCAGCACGCGCAGGAGCTGCACCTGGGCCCGTGACGAGATCGTTTCGATCTCGTCCAGCAGCAGGGTCCCCCCCGACGCGGAGACGAGCTTGCCTTCCCGCTCCTCCACCGCCCCGGTGTAGGCGCCCTTTGCGTGCCCGAAGAGCTCGCTTTCCAGCATCGTCTCGGGCAGGGCCCCGGCATTCACCGGCACGAACGGTCCGCCGGCACGATGGCTCTGGCCGTGAATCGCGCGCGCCACCAGCTCTTTTCCGACGCCGGTTTCCCCGGTCACGAGCACAGGCGCATCCGAGCGCGCCGCGGCCTCCACCTGCGCATACAGGTCCTGCATTGCGGGGCTCCTGCCGACCATGCCGAACCTCCCGTCCTCATCGGGTGCGCACATCGTGAGCTTGCGCCGAAGATCGCTCGCCTCCCTCACCAGCCGGGACTGCTCTACGGCCTTGCTCACATATGCGAGCAGCACCGCATCGTCGAAGGGTTTCTCGGCGAACTCGAAGGCGCCCGCCTTCAGGCAGCGCACCGCCATTGGGATGTCCCCGTGGCCGGTGAGCATCACCACCGGCGGCGAGCCGGGCCGTGCCCTCATCGCCGCCAGGAACTCTTCCCCGTCCATGCCGGGCATCTTCACGTCGGTGACGATGCACATCGCCTCCCGCAGGCCCGGCCAGGCAAGGGCAGCCTCGGCGGAGGAGAAGACCTCCACGGCCCAGCCCCGGAGGCTCAGCATCTGGCCGATGGAGTGCCGCGCCGCCTCGTCGTCGTCGATCACGACGATGAGCGCGCCGTTTCCCTTTTCGCCGTCGACCATCACATATCGCTCCTTGCCGGCCCGGTTTCGCGCGCGGCCGCGGGCAGCCGCATCGTGAAGATGGCCCCGGCCCCCGGGGAGCCGGTCGCGCCGATGGATCCCTTGTGGTCCAGGACGATTGCCCGGGAGATCGAGAGCCCCAGGCCGTGGCCGCCCTTGCGCGTTGTGTAGAAGGGTTGAAAGAGCCGGCCCGCCTGCTCCTCCGAGAAGCCCTTGCCCGTGTCCTTCACCTCGACGACCACGGGGAGCGCGGCCGGGGAATCGCGGCGGCTTTCGATCACGAGCTTCCGAACCGGCACGTCCGTCATCGCCTGGCGCGCGTTGGACAGGAGGTTGAGGAAGACCTGCTCGAGCCGGATCCGGTCTCCCCAGATGGGGGGCAGGCTGTCCTCGAGGCGCAGGCTCACGGCGACCTCGGAGAGCTTCATCTGCGGGAGGATGAACTCGACGCTCTCGCGGATCACGCTGTTCAGGTCGAGAAGGCTGAAGGTCGAATCGGACCTTTTCGTGAGCTCCCGCATCTGGCTGATGATCTTCGCGGCCCGGTCCACCTGCTCGGAGATGAGGCGGAGGTTGTTCTTCACCTCGGCCACGGCATCGGGCGTCTGCTCCAGCATGTAGTAGGCATTGCGCGCGTAGTTCCTGATGCCGGTGAGGGGCTGGTTCAGCTCGTGGGAGATAGAGGCGGCCATCTCCCCCAGCTCGGCAAGGCGCGTGGAGTGCTCCAGCTGCTCCTCCTGGCGCCGGGCCATGTCTGCAAGCTCCCGCCTTCCTTCCTCAGCGTCTCGACGCGCACTCACGTCAGTCACGCTCAGCTGCTCGACGCTTTCGCCGTCCACCATGACCCGCGTGCCCTCGATTTGCACCCAGACCTCGGTGCCGTTCCGCCCC
This sequence comes from Spirochaetia bacterium, assembly GCA_049511935.1. Classification (GTDB taxonomy): domain Bacteria; phylum Spirochaetota; class Spirochaetia; order SZUA-6; family Fen-1364; genus Fen-1364. The sequence continues at coordinate 3,821 of JBEKXR010000157.1, forward strand.
AGGAGCGGGAGCTCCCGGGGGAGATCGGGATCCTGCGCGAGCGTTCGAAGGACCGCCGCGTCCTCGGGATGCACAAGCGATTCGAGCAAGGCTCCTTCAAGTGCGCCGGGTTGGACGCCGAGGAGCCGGTGCATCCTCTCATTGGCGAACACGATTCGCCCTCCCGCCTGATGGATGACGCCGTGGGGCAGGCCGTCCAGCAGGCGCCGGGCTTCGGCGGGCACCACCTCGCGCGGCGCGCGGCCGAGGTAAAACCCGATGAGCAGGCAGAGAACGGCCGGCACCGCGGCCAGCGGCAGGTGGGTGACGAGCGCAGCCGCGATCGAGGCGGCGGCAAGGAGAGCGAGGATGACGTACCGGGCGGCTTTTCCGATGCCAGGAGTATATCACAATGCGCAAGTCCACATTCCACAAGGCTCACCTTATGAGGTATCTTTACTCCATGACGCTCCACGTTGGAACCAACGGCCTGAAAACGGAGAAGGCATTCGTGCAGGTGCGCAGCGCCACTGTGCGGTTTGCCGGCGATTCCGGAGATGGCATGCAGCTTGCGGGAACCCAGTTTGCGGACATCGCTTCGCTGACCGGGACAGTGGTGCGCACTCTTCCCGATTTTCCATCCGAGGTCCGCGCACCCACCGGCTCCCTGGGAGGGGTCAGCGGCTTTCAGATAAGCTTTGGCGATCAGGATGTCCGCACCCCCGGTGATACACCCTTTGTACTGATCGCCATGAATCCGGCGGCCCTGAAGGTCAACCTGCCGGATTTGCAGCCCGGCGGCATCATCATCGCGGATGAGGACGAGTTCACGCCGGACAACTTGGCGAAAGCGGGCTATTCCTCCAACCCGCTTTCGGGCAGCGAGCTGTCGGCATTCCGCGTCATTCCCGTTGCCATGACGAGGCTGAACGAAGAAGCCGTGAGCCCCCATCAGCTTCCCCCCAGGGAAGCCGTGCGGTGCAGGAATTTCTTCGCCCTGGGGTTGACCCTCTGGTTGTATGACCAGCCGCTGCAGCCGATGCTCGAATGGCTGATGGAGAAGTTTCGCACGAAGCCGGCCCTGATGGCCGCCAACGGGGCCAGCGTGAGGGCCGGTCACAACTTTGCCGACACCGCGGAATTGTTCCGGGTGCAGCATACCGTTGCCCGGGCGCGGCTCCCCAGGGGACGCTACCGGCGCGTGACGGGCAATGAAGCCGCGGCGCTGGGGCTGATCGCGGCCGCCCGCCGCGCCGGGCGGACCCTTGTCTACGCGAGCTATCCCATCACCCCGGCCAGCGAGATCCTGCACGAGTTATCCAAACACAAAGAGTACGACGTACGCACGCTGCAAACAGAGGACGAGATCGCTGCGTGCGTCGCGGCGATAGGCGCCTCGTTCACGGGAGCCATCGGCGCTACAGGGACCAGCGGTCCGGGCCTTTCGCTGAAAGCCGAGGCCCTGGGCCTCGCCGTCATGACTGAGCTGCCGCTGGTGTGCATCGACGTCCAGCGCGCGGGCCCGAGCACGGGGATGCCTACCAAGACCGAGCAGGCGGACCTCCATATGGCGATGTACGGGAGGCACGGTGAAAGTCCGCTGGTGGTGCTTGCGGCAGCCACGCCCGCCGATTGCTTCTCGATGGCGTTCGAGGCGGTTCGCCTGGCCATCACGTACATGACACCGGTGATCATGCTTTCGGACAGCTTCCTGTCCAGCAGCGCCGAGCCGTGGCGGGTGGTCGCGCCCGACGAATTGCCCGACCTGCGGAGTATCGAGCGGCCCGCTCGGCAAGAGTTCGCTCCCTATCGTCGAGATCCCGTGACGCTCGCGCGGCCATGGGTTGTTCCGGGAACCCCGGGGCGTGAGCACCGGATCGGAGGCCTGGAAAAAGCCGACGTCACGGGTTCGGTGAGCTACGACGGGGATAATCATCAGCGGATGGTCGAGCTGCGCGCTCAAAAAATCGAAGGGATTTCCCGCGATATCCCTGCGGCGCAGGTCGAGGGGGCTTCGGAAGGCGACCTCCTGGTCATCGGCTGGGGCAGCACCTACGGCGCCATCGCCGCCGCTGTCGATGAAACGGTGCGCGCGGGCCGGCACGTCGGGCACCTGCATCTGCGATACCTGAATCCGTTTCCCGCCAATGTGGGTTCGATACTTTCGAAGTACGCACGTGTTCTGGTTCCGGAAAACAACAGGGGGCAGCTCCGATCGATGCTCCGCGACCGGTTCCTGGTGGATGCGGTGGGGCTTTCCAAGGTCGAAGGCCGGCCGTTTCGCATCAGGGAGATCGAAGAAGGCATCGAGACGATGCTGGGAGAGCAGACCTGATGAAGGTAGTTCAATCTGGATCCTGCACCGAGGACGGCCCGGAGACAATTCTTCCAGTGTTGACGAAGCAGGATTTCAAATCCACCCAGGAGGTCAAGTGGTGCCCGGGATGCGGGGGGTTTGGAATCCTCTCGGAGGTGCAGAGCGTTCTGCCCCGCCTGGGCATCCCGCGGGAGAAAATCGTTTTCGTTTCCGGAATCGGGTGTTCATCGCGGTTTCCCTATTACCTCGACACGTACGGATTTCACGGCATCCACGGCCGCGCGCCGGCGATCGCCATGGGAGTGAAATGCGCGAGGCCGGATCTGTCCGTGTGGGTTGTCACCGGCGACGGCGACGGCCTTTCGATCGGCACGAACCACTTGATTCATTGCATGCGGCGCAACCTGGATCTGAACATCCTGCTGTTCAACAACCAGATCTACGGCCTGACCAAGGGGCAATATTCACCGACCTCGGAGTTCGGCAAAAAGACGAAGTCAAGCCCGCTCGGATCCATCGAGCAGCCGATCAATCCGATCGTCATCGCGCTTGCCGCCAATGCAACCTTCGTCGCGCGCACCGTGGCCGCTGACCTGAAACATCTGCGAATGGTGCTTGAAGCAGGAGCCCGGCACAAGGGCACCTCGTTCATCGAGATCCGGCAGGACTGCCGCGTGTTCAACGACGATGCGCTGGAAAGCTTCAGTGACAAATCCATACGCAAAGAGCATTGGGTGTACCTTGAGGAGGGCAAGCCGATACGGTTCGGAAAGGACGAGAACAAGGGAATTCTCATGCGGGGAATGCAGCCCGAGGTCGTGATCGTGGGAGAGAAAGGAGTGAGGGCAGAAGACCTGCTCATCCATGATGGGCGCGACGACTCGATCGCCCAGGCCTTGTGTGTGGCAGGACTCCCGCGGCCGGCGTTTCCCACGGCCCTGGGGATCTTCCGCCAGGTGGAGAAGCCAACGTACGAGGACCTGCTCATGGGGCAGATCGAAAGCGCGATCACAAGGAACGGGCCTGGGGACCTGCCGAAATTGCTGAACGAAGGTACGACCTGGACCGTGGATTGAGCGTCGATACCGTCTGGACCGCCTACGACCTCCCGCTGCGGGAGCGGCCTGACGGGGAGTCAGCCGATTCACTGCCGCTCCCCCCGGAATCCGACGAACAGATCCTGCTTCGCAACGAATCGTGGTTCTGTTCACTGCGGTGGCTGGCAATTGCTGCGCTGACTGCGCTCGGCCTGATCGGCTGGGTGGCGAAGGCCGTCACAGCTCCGCTCGGATTCCAACTGGATCCGGGCTGGCCCTTCCTGGTCGCCGGCAGTCTCCTCGTGCTGAACGTGGCCTACCTCCTCATCGCGCGCAGGGCCTCGCGCAGCGCGCGGCATGCCATGATGGCCCGGCGTGTGCTCTGGCTGCAGATCCTTCTGGATCTGGCGGCGCTGACGGTGGTCGTCCACCATATTGGCAGCCTTGCGACATTCGCGCCTTTCATGTACCTGTTTCATATCGTGCTGGCGTGCATCTTCCTCCCCTACGCGCAGAGCCTGGGAGTGACCCTGGCTGCCATGGGAATGTACCTCGTCTGTCTCATCCTGGAAGGCACCGGGGTGATAGCGCCGAGATCCGTGTTGACAGGCTCGATGATGCCCGACCGAATCACCCCATGGGCAGTCCAGGCGTGGCATGGCGGCGCCGTCATGTTCGTCTCAGGGACAGTCTGGTATCTTGCCTCCCGTCTCTCGAACGCTCTCCGACAGCGCGACGAGGAGCTCTCC
>JBEKXR010000158.1:0-12366 GCA_049511935.1 Spirochaetia bacterium
GTGGTGACACTCCCTGAAGCTTCCGACGCGGGGGTAGGAGTATACGGCAGACCCCGTATCTGTCTAATGTCAAAGTGGTCTTCCGGCCTTTCTTCAGTTCTATCGTCATCCTGCCCGGCTCGGAGAAAACCTGCAGGTCACGACCGAGGTGGAAGATGCCGGGAGGTGAGCCCGGCAGGGAGCGCAAAGAAATCCGTAATCGAAGAGGACGCGGGAGAGAGGCAATGATTGAAAATGACTACGGACGAGACTCCTCTGCTCCCAGGAGACGGTGCCGGACAGCATAAATAGCGGCCTCCGTTCGGTTGGCGGTCCCCGTCTTTTCCAGGATCTTTTGAACATGATTTGCCACGGTGTACGGGCTGATGAAGAGCCTGTCGCCTATCAGGGCGTTGCTCAGCCCCTCCGCGAGAAGGCGCAGGACTTCGACCTCCCGTTCGCTCAGGGAATCGGGATATACGGGAGGGACAGACTTGTGTTGGAGAAGCCGCTTCTGCAGTTCGGCTGTGCTTTCGAGGAGGCGGGGAAGCCCGCAACGCCGCGCGATCACTTCCGCGTCCTGACAGAGGGTCACGGCACGCGCAGCATCCCGGATGTCTTCGCTCCCGAGGAGCATCTGTGCATAGTCCCGGCTCGTGTACGCCAGCTCGAGCGTCAGTCCTCGGTCGCGGCAGAAAGTGAGAGCCGCACTGAAGTGATCACGCGCACGCACGTGATCGCCCATCGTGTGCGCAAGCAGGGCCAGGAGATGATCCGCCGCGATGCCCTGGTATGGACAGATGACCAGCCCGCGGAACGGGAGCAGCTCCGCGTAATGCTTTCTCACGGCCTCGCCATCCCGGCGTATGACAGCAATGAGCCCAAGGCCTGCGTGGATATGCACGACATCGCCCTTCCGAAGACCGCCTTTCAGAAGGAGAGTTCGCGCAGCGCTCTCCGCGCCTTCGAGCCGCATCTGCTCGCCGGTACACCACGAAATCAGGGAAACTAGCACCACCAGCCAACCCTCCCAGTGGAAAGGCAGGTCGGCCAGATGGGCCTCTTCTTCCACCTTCTGGAGGAATTGAGCCCCATGCGCCGTGTCCCCCTGCTCGAAGTCCAGGAGGGCCCTGTCCGCAAGGTTCCAGGTGAAGAAAGGTACCCGTCCAAGCGCGAGTGCTTTCTCATTGATCTCGCGGGCGGCCGCCAACTCTCCCCTTTGCCGCTGTACCGCAAGTCGGAGATTCGAGATTACTGACGTCCACAAGCGGATGTGCACGCGTTCCCCAAAGGCGTGCAGGAGATGAGCCTGCTTCTCAGCATCCGCCAATCGGCCCAGGCCGAGCAGGGATTGAACATCGCTTGCCAGCGACATCCCCTCGATCCAGACGTCTTCGTCTTCCCGAGCAAGCCGGAAGGCCTCCTGCTCCAATCTGTGCGCTTCATCGAAGTGCAGCTCATCGCATTCTATGCGTCCACGGTTTACGAGAGCGGTCTTTTCCTGCGAGCGATCCCCGGCTTCCTTCGCGGAGCGCAGCGCGCGATCGAACAGGGAGGCTGCTTTCTGATAGTCGCCTGTGTCATGATAGACAGCGAGCCCATATTTCCCGCCGAGCGCTTCTGCGCGCAAGGTTCCAGGGCCCGCAAGGGCAATCGCCCGCTCGAGAAGCCCTGTCGCATTTGCGCCTTTTTCTGCCAGGATCAACGGCTGCTCCAGCATGTGGATGGCGTTGTCCAGATCACCGCTCTGATCGAACAGGTTAAAGGCCCGCGTGTAGTTTTCGACCGCCTCTCTGAATCTTCCCACTCCATGCTGGCATTGAGCCATCCCGAAGAGCAGTCGGGCGGTGTCGTGGGCGCTCCCCTTGTCGTTCTCCAGTTGGAGCGCTCGGCCGAGCTGCTCGAGGGCATCCTCGAAGCCGTGCATGCTGAGCGCGCGCTCGCCCGCCAAGCGGTAGTAATGAGCAGCACGCTTTACTGCTTCCGGTCCTGCGCTGTCGAAATGACGGGCAAGGTCTCCTGCGCGAGTTTCGAGATCTCGCGTGGAGCGCCGTTCCAGCGCTTTCCCTATTTTCAAATGAAGCACGGATCTTCGAGTGGCCGGTATCTGCTCGATCAGGACGTCCTGAACCAGGGCATGTGTGAACTTGTAGCGACCTGGTCTTCCCCCTCCCTCGGTGATTATGCCGTGGGCAATCGCCTGCTCTAACATCTGTTCAGTGGCGGCTCGTCCCGTTTGCGCGGCCTGGTGCAGGATCACGGATTCGAACTCCCTCCCCGCAAGTGCAGCCAGAGACATGACGTCGCGGCACTCGGAGGAGAGCCTCTGGACCTGACCGAGGATCGCCAACCGGATCTTCTGAGGGATATGTTTCTCCCAGGCGCTCACGTCCTGGGCCGATCCGTAATCCAAAAGCCCTTCGTGTTTCAACAATCTTGCCACTTCCCCGACAAAGAGGGGATTACCTTCCGTTCGGTCGAGGACCGCCCGGACAAGCTCTGTCGGCTGCTCTGCAATACCGCAGGCCCGGAGGTACTCCGAAACGGCCGCCAGATCCCACCCGGAGAGAGGGATGCCGTGAAAAAACTCCTGGCTTGCGAGCGCACCAATTGCAGGCCGGAACTCAGCCGGAGAATCCGCCGCGGGCTCGCGGTACGAGCCGATGATCGTCACGTTGTGTCCCCTCATTTCCCGCGCGACGACTTCGAGCAGCTGGAGCGAAGGGACATCCGCACAATGCAGGTTATCCATGATCAGGAGCAGCGGACGGCGCTCGGAAATCGTGCGGATAAGGGCAGTTGCAGATTCCAGCATCATGAGCCTGGTCCGGTCAGAGACAGGCTTTGGCATCGCTCGTGTTGCGTGAGGGACCTGAAATGCCTCGGAAACGATGCTCGCCAGTCCCTGGTGGATTCCCCTCTGCCCGGTCTTCCCCCGTGGAGTGGGAAGCATTTTCAGCAGTCCCCGGAGGGGCTCCTTCCAGGGCCAGTAGGGCGGGATGTACTGGCCGTCATGGCACTGTCCCCAGAAAATCATGAATCCTTTTATCCGGGCCGCAGCGGCGGCCGCCTCGGCGAGCCTGGTCTTCCCGATCCCCGGCTCTCCACTTATTCCCAGGAAGCTGCCCTTTCCGGATTTTGCACCGTCGAGAAGGCGAGAGATGAGATCCATCTCAGATTGGCGGCCGACGAACACCTCCTCCGGCTTCGTCGACCTGCCGTTGGACCTTCGCGATGCCATGACAAGATACCTCACGTACAAGCGAGATAATACTGAGCACGCCGAGCGCCGGCCACTCTGGACGGCCTAGCTACAGAACTCACCTCAGACGAGGTAGCCGACGGCAGAAGCAACGACCAGATCGGGAGTTGCAGCGTCTGCTTGTTTCGGGCATTTATTATATTAATTAGTCTCATTTTTCTTGACAAACACGGCCTTCTCTTGTATGCTCACGGCTATGAATGCGCCACAGCTGCTTCTGTCCGTGGGCAAGAAGGCCAACCATTTCTACTCCGTGAGCCAGTACGATCAGGACAGCAATCAACATCGCGTCACGCTGCTCTGGGGTGGCGAACCATTTGTCTCCTACCTGGAACGGGAGCAGAAGGAGGTGCGCAACACACTGGCGATGGGGCTGGTAGGGGCAGGGATGCGTCAGAGCGATGTCTGTGAAGTTATGCATATCAACAGGCGGCAACTCTCTCGCTATATGCACGGCCAGACTTCCTTGAGTGCGGGCCCGGGACGACCGGCGATAGTCACCGAGGAGATAGAAGAGTTTGTGCGCAGCCGCTACCAAGCGCTGTGCACCGATGGGTCCCGCAGGTGGCGAGAGCGAGTAGCCCAGGAGGTGGCTGAAAAGTTCCACATTAGTTTAAAGCCTCCCACCCTCTCTGCGATGGTGCAGGCAGTACCCAAGGACAGGTGCCAGGAGCCGGATGGGGAGAAGCCGGAGGCCGGCGAAGGGCGGGGAAAAGGCGGCCGGCAAGAAAGCGGCGAACAGACCGGAAAGGAAAGCCTGCTGTCAGAGATGGAGCAGCAGGAAGGGACAAAGGGTGGGAGCGGGGCGAAAGTGTCCTTCATGGCTGCGGCGGATCCGACCGAGGCGGGCCCCGAAGTGCAGCGAGCCCCTACTTCCATCGGACCGTCGACGCCGCGCTCTGATGGGGAGCTGGAGGGGCGGCTGCGCAGGGGGCTGTATAGCCGATACGCCGCGGCGATGCTGCTGAACCCATTCATAGTGAGGATTCTCGAAGGTGTGCTTTCCAGCGAGCGCTCCTTCGGCTCTGCCACGGAGGTCAGTTTCGAATCCTATCTGCTGAGTTTCCTGCAGATGAATACTTTTGGCTGCAACACCTATGAATCCGCCGAGGGGCTTCACTCTGAGGAGTTTGGTCCCATCGTGGGCCTCAGCAGGAGTCCGTCCCTTGCTACACTGTACCGCATCACCCCGGAGTTCCTCTCCCGCATTGACACCGCGCAGTTCAACCGTTCGATTGCCCGCAACTACTTGGGCAACTTGGCTGTCGGCTCGCGATTGTTCTACGTTGACGGGCACTTTCAACGCTACTACGGAGGAGAGCGGATGCTGTGGGACTACCACGCACAGACTCACAAGATGCAGAAGGGCTACAGCCAGTATGCTCTATGCTCTGAGGACGGCTCCCCGTTTCTACTTTATGATTCCGACAGTCTGGTGACCGCGGGGGCTATGATCGGCAGCTCTGGGCCCGCTTCGCAGGTGAGCAGGCCGGCGGCGAGCAGTTTGCCGCCCATTACATCAGCTGGGAACAGTTCGACGACACCGACTACAGCAGCTGGCAACTGGACTGGCAGGAGATGATCTTGGAGCTGAAGGGCAACGATGCCCATCATCCCCGCGTGCTGGCTCTGAAGGTGGCCGAGGCGCCTGCTGAAGTGCAGAAGGGCATCTGGAGCAACGGTAGCCCGGTCCGTCATCACCGCAAACTCATTTTACGCCAGGACTACGAGGGCCGAAGACGTTGCATATGCACGCCGATCTGCACCAGCGATCACAACAGCGCGGCCACCGACATCGTGGCTCAGCTGTGCTTCCGTTGGCGGCAGGAGAACGTGTTCAAGCTGACAGACGGCGACTACGGATGGGACTTCATCAGCACATATAGAAACAGGCCCTATAGCCGCAAGGTGCTCCAGGAGCTACCGCCTTTCCTGAGAGAGACTATCGAAACCCGCATGATCGACAATCCCGAGCGCCGGCGACAGAAGGCCAAGATCGAGAAGTTGCGAAAAGAGCTTGGCCGTGTAGCCGAGCGGTTACAGAAGCTGCGTGAGGGCAAGACTCTGAAAACGGATCAGAGTCGCTTGCGGCTGCCCAAGGATGAGCGGTCTCTCACCGAGCTCTACCAGCAACGCTCAGCCGCGCTCGATCAGCTGGAGGCCGCACGGCTGCTGCTTCCCGCGAAGATCAATCGCATGGACTATCTCTGCGAGAACGACTACCGCCGACTGGACTTCTCAAAGAAATGGGTACTGGATATCCTCAGGGCGGCTGCCCACAACGTGCGGCGCATGGCCTTGAACACCTGGATGGACTGTCTACCCGGACTGGCGCGATTACATACAGCGCTTCCGTGATCTGCTGCAGGTCGGGGGCGTTTTGCAGCTCAAAGGACGGACCCTGCACGTCAGACTCCGCGAGATGCCGCAGCCCAGATACCAGCACGCCGCAGAAGCTCTCGTCCGCAAACTGCAGAAGCTTCGCCCGACAACTTTGGGCATTGGGCCCTATCCCATGAAGTTCTCGTTTGGCGAAAAAGATGGGTCACTTTCGTAGAATCATATGAGGCGAGTTCTGTAGCTAGAATTAACTATTGCTGCAGGTGCGGGGAAACCCTTTGAGCTCGAGCATGATGATGAAGCCGGTGGATATCCTTCTCGAGCCGTGAGCGTGATATTGAAGCATGACCAGGAAAAGCATTGTCGGGCTTTCAATCTGCTATCTGGCGGTGTTCTCGATGGGCAACGGGTTCCTCCCTCTCATGCCGCTCTACGCTCAAATGCTCGGAGCGACAAGGGAGATCGCAGGCTACTATCTGGCCTTCGCATTCCTTTGCGTCTCGGTGGGTGCCGTCCTGGGAGGGCGCGCATCCGACTTTACCCGACATCGGAAGCTGCTCCTCGCCAGCGTCGGTGCGGTCGCAGTCCCTGCAACCTGGCTCATCGGAAAGGTGAATAATGTCCTGCAGCTTTCAATCGCCACCGGGGCGGGATGGCTCTTTGCCGGCATGTGCCTGGGAATTGTGGCGGCAATCGTGGGCAAGCAGGCAGGCGAGAATGAAAGGGGGCGACTCTTCGGAGTCCTCGGGATGACCATCTCGCTCGGCTCACTGTTGGGCGGGCTCACCTTCGGGCGAATGGCGGATGCATGGGGGTACCCGGGAATGTTCAATGCCGTTGCGCTGATCATGGCGGTCGTGCCTGCCGCGGCGATCCTGCTGGTGGACGAAGGAAATGCGGACCCCGCGAAGGTGAGAACGAGACATCCCCGGGAGACTCGTTGGGCGAGCGGCGCCTATCTGCTCCTGCTCTTCGCCGTGATACTCGCATGGGTGGTGGCGGGCGCAGGCAACTTGGGGAGGTCTCTCTCCATGAACGAGAGAGCCTTCAGCCAGGCGGCCATCACGACGACCGCGGCGGTTGGTGGAATCGTGTCGCTGCCATTTCCCCTCGTTCTGGGGTGGATTTCAGACAGGATCGGACGAAGGACAGTCATGATCGCCAGCTTCCTGGCAGGAACTGCCTGCCTGCTCCTGCTCATGGTCTCGCGATCACTCTGGCAGTTCTGGACGGTCGCGGCGCTCATGTCGCTCCACGCGTTGAGCATGAGCATCGGCCCTGCCTACGTGGCCGATATCGTCCAGAAGGAGAGGGTGGGAACAGGCATTTCTCTCTTTCAAAGTTGCACCTGGATCGGGACGGTCGTCGGCTACATCTATTCCGGAATCGCTTTTCAGCATCTTGGGATCCGGGCCGGGCTGGCGGTTGGCGCGGTATTCCCTCTCCTCGGCGTCCTCATCCTGCTGTTCATCAGGACCGCGGCACACTCTCGCGCCATCGGGACGGGCCTGAAGGTGGACGGCCATGGTCCTCATGAGAGGACCCTCCGGTCAGCCGAGCAGCTGCGTTCGCAATAAGCGCCGGGCAGCCGGTCACTTGGCGTTATATTCGTAAAACCACTTGTTCGTGAGCGTGTCGAGGGTGCCATCGGCTTTCAGCGCCGCAATGGCGGCGTTGAACGGGGCAACGAGGTCTGAGCCGAGCTTGAAGATGAAGCCATAGTTGTCCGTGCCCAGGGGATCGCCGACGACCTTGAGCTTGTCGGGGTTGGCCCCGATGTAGCCCCTGCTGGACGATGCGTCCATGAGCGCGGTATCCACGTCTCCCGCGAGCAGGGCCTGGACTGTCGCGCCGGAACTCTTGAACAGCTTGATCCTCGGGTTGTTTTCCCTGCCGTCCAGGACGTTGTAGACCGCGACGTAGAAGCTGGTGGTGCCGGCCTGGGAGCCGATGAGGAGGTTCAGGTTGGCCCCGAACTCCGCCGCGTTCCTGAATCGGGTCTCGTCCTTGCGTACCAGCATGAACTGCTCGCTCACCAAGTAGGGATCGGAGAAGGCCACCTGCTTCTTCCTGTCATCCGTGATCGAAATCCCGTCCATGCCCACGTCGTACTTGCCGTCGCGGACCGCCTGGATCATCGTGTCCCACGGGCTGACGTTCCACGCGATTTTCGCGTTCAATCTTTTTGCGATTTCGTTTGCCGCATCGTATTCCCAGCCGACGGCCTTGCCCGTCTTCGGATCGACGAAGTTCAAAGGCGGGAAGGCGTTCTCCGTTACGGCACGGATTGTCCTGCCTTTCAGGTCGGGCAGGGCCTTTGCCTGCCCGAACGCCGAGAGGGCCATGAGCAGGGCAGCCAGAGCAACCGCGATTTTCCTCATACCTTCCGATCCGTGTGCTCCGTCATGGAGAACCAGTTGCCGCAGCCGTCCTTGAACAAGGCCTCGGTGCCGTAAAACTCCTTGGTGGGCGGCTTCATGAACTCGATGCCCTTGTTCTTCAGGGTCTCGTACGTTTTCTGGCAGTTGTCGCATTCCCAGACGCCCGAGCCCATTGCATCGGCATCGAGCAGTGCCTTGATATGAAGAAGGAGATCGGCCTTCACCATCGGAGCCCGGGGCTCGGCGAGAACGATCTCCACGTCGGGCTGTCCAGGCGGCGTCACCGTGAGCCAGCGCAGGCCGTTCTCCATGGTCTGGTCGGTATTGACCTTGAACCCGAGCTTGTTCACGTACACATCATACGCGACCTTCTGATCGCGCACGTACAGGGTCACATGAGAAACTTTGGTGATCATTGGCACCTCCTGGCCCGGAGTATACACAGCGGTCCCGCGCGCCGGCTTCTCGGAAATTGCTATTCGGAAAAGCCCATCATGATCCAGCAGCTGGGGATGTAGCGCCGCGGGTTGCGCGCCTGGTCGACGGACCTTGCCCGGTATGCCGTCGGCGGCCATCCCACTATCCGGTGGAAAGTCGCGCTGAAGGATCCCAGGCTCTCGAAGCCCACCTCGAAACAAATATCGGTCACGGACATGCTCGTGAGGGCGAGCAGCTCTTTCGCCTTCTGGATTCGGGTGCGAAGGAGGTACTGGTGAGGGGTGTCATGGAAGACGCTGCGGAAGGCGCGTATGAAATGGTACTGCGAGAGCCTGGCCTCGGCGCTCAGGATCCGTATGTCCAGACGCCGCGAGAACTGGGAATCGATCATTTCCCGCGCGCGCACAAGTGTGCCGGCAGAAACCGTGCCCTGCACCATGCCGGAGCTCCTCAGGTGACGATGCGGATATTGAACGCCGGGGTCTTCATCTTCCCGTAGAGCCTCACCCAGAGGGCCAGGAACATCTCGGTGCCGCGCGCCGTCGTGATGTCCCCCAGGTCGATCACGTTCTTCCAGCCGAACCGATGATTCCGATGTCCATGACCCAGAAAATACCGATATTTTCGGCCGGCGGCTTTCCCCCTGTGCACTCCAACGGCAGAAGTCGTATCTTACATGCATGATCGTCGAACCGCGGATTGAATCCTACATCGCCGGCCTCTGGGCATCACCGGATCCCGTCCTGGCCGCGATGGAAGCGCTCGCAGAGAGGCGGCGGTTCCCCATTGTCGGGCGTCACACCGGCGCCCTGCTGGCACTGCTCGCGCGCTGCATCGGCGCCCGCAGGGTGCTCGAGCTCGGGTCCGGCTACGGCTATTCGGCGCTCTGGTTTGCCCGCGCCCTGCCGGAGGACGGGAAGGTGATCTGCAGCGATCTCTCCGAGGACAACCGCGACCTCGCGATGGGGTACTTCCGGACCGCCGGCCTGGAATCGCGCATCGATTATCGCGTGGGTGAGGGGCTGTCCATCGCACGGCAGCAGTCCCCCGGGTTCGACATCGTGTTCAACGACATCGACAAGGAAGATTATCCTGCCAGCGTGGAAGTGGTGGTGCCGCTCCTGAGGTCGGGCGGCCTCTTCATCACGGACAACACGCTGTGGTATGGCAAGGTGGCGGAGGATGGCCGCGGCGACAAGACCACGGAGGCCGTGCGCGCGTTCAACAAGCTCGTCTTCTCCCGCTCCGACCTCGAGTCGGTGATCTTTCCGATCAGGGACGGCGTCACGGTCTGCAGGAAGAAATGACCCCGCCGGAGACGGGGTTTCCGGCCCTCGCGGGCCTGCCGGCATCACCGGCCTCTGAAGACCGGATCATGGCCGCCGTGCTCGGGGTGCTCGGGATGCGCAGGGGCCCGCGAACGCGGAGGGACCCGCTTCCCGTCGTCACCCTGAGCTGGGCGCAGTCGGCATCTGGTGCCATCGCCCGGGAAGACGGCACTCCGCTCCTCCTGAGCGGTCCGGAGTCCATGACCCTCACTCATCGCCTGCGCGCCGCGCACGATGCGATACTCGTCGGCATCCAGACCGTGCTCAACGACGATCCGCTTCTTTCCGTGCGGCTGCTGCCGAGCCCGCCGCCGCCTCCCCAGCCCCAGCCCGCAGTCCTCGATTCGCACCTGCGGTTTCCGCCCGGCGCCCGGCTCCTGGCACGGCAGGACAGGAAGCCCTGGATCTTTCACGCCGAAGTCTCAGGGCAAAAAGCCGTCGCGCTCCAGGAGAGAGGGGCAAGGCTGTTCCGCGTGAGCCGTGGCCCCGGGGGCCTCGATCTCTACGAGGTGCTGCAGTCACTCGGCGCCGCCGGGATTTCGAGCCTCATGGTGGAGGGCGGCGCGAGGGTGCTTCGAGCGTTCATGTCGGCGGGATTTGCGGAGCAGGTCGTCGTGACGGTGAGTCCTTCGACCGTTCATGGCATGCCCGGGCCGGACATGCCCGGACTTCTGGGGAGCCTGACCGAGGCCTATGGAGCGGACTCGGTGACCTGGGGCACGCTCAATCCTTGAATCAGCGGATGCTGTTGAGGGAGATGACCGCCTTGCCATCCCTCACAATGAGCAGGCAGACGCCATTCTGCGCGTCGTAGTAATCGAACGCCTGCATGACCGGGTTGAACGGGAAGTTCTTCTTCACGGCCTGCTCGGGGCTCACGTAGGTCTCCCTGAGCTCGCCGTTTTCCACCAGGGCGATGACGGCGTGCTTCTCTCCCCAGGCCTGGCTGGCGTGCAGGGTGTTCATGAGAACCGAATCCGCCATCACCAGCCGTGTGATGCGCCAGTCCAGCATGCGCTCCTCGGGAGCCATCTCCTGGTAGACGACGTTCTCCATCACGGTTCCCAGTGCTGCACGGTACGGCGCACGGCGAACCCGAGAATCAGCTTCAGCATGTAGACCGGCCCGAACCACGCGAGGAACGGGGTGGACAGCCCGATGGGCAGGAGGATCACGATGCCGATGACGACAAGCGCCGCCGCGGCGCCCTGCTGGCGCGCCCGCCCCGGGATGATGTTGACCAGCGACGCCGCCGCCGCGGTGAAGGCGTACAGGAAGATCCAGTACGCGAGCCTGCCGTCGAAGAGGAGGAAGAGGAGCCCCGGCTCGATGAAATGAATGAAGATGAATGCCCACCGCAGCCCCGGCCGGCTTCCATAGTACGCGTCCGTTCCGGCCGTAAAGCCGGCCATCGCCCCGCCGCTGACATCGGCGGCCAGCACGAAGAGCACTACGGCCTTCCACACCGGCAGCGCCTCCACGCGAGTGGAGGCGAAGACCAGCGCGAGCACCCCGAAGACGACTCCCACCACGTAGACGAGCAGGATATCGAAGAGGGTGGCGGTCTCGCCGTGGATGAGGCGAAGAGGCCCGGCAATCCTGACTTCCGAATCCAGCACGAAAGTCCTCAGTCCCGGCGTCGTCTCGCCCGCGCGCCGCCGGCGCCCCCGCTGAACAGTGCGGTGATTCCCAGGAAGAATCCGAGGTTGTACCACCCGCCATTGTTGTGGACGTCGTACATCTGCACGCTCTTGTCGAAGAGAGAGATGATGAAGGTCACCGGTGCGATCACGCCATTCCAGAGGCCGCGCCAGAAGCCGGCCACGACACCCGTACGGCTGGGCACGTTTGACAGCTCGTTGATGCCGGGCGCGCAGCTTGCCAGCATCAGCAGGAGCAGGGCCAGGGTCACCAGCAAAAATGCCTTTTTCATGAGCTCCCCCCGGCCCAGATGCTACCTGCTTTGGAATGAGTGCGCAAGTTGCAAAAGCCCCCCGACTCCTGCCCTTACCAGCCCATCCTCTTCCTGTGGGAAGTGATGTGCGCCGTGTGATGGCGGGCATGCCATGCGTACTGCTGGAGCAGGAAATCCACCGTGACCAGGCCGAACCTCGTGTGTTTCCACTGACGCTTGAAATCCTTTTCCGCGAGCGATTCCCACGCTTCCGCCCACCTGAGCCTGATGGCCTCGAACATCGCAAGAGATCCGCCGATTTCGACCGACCGCGCATCCGGCAGCTCGGCCCAGAGCTCCTGCGGGGCCACCATCACGCTCGGAGGAGTGCTTTCAGTCAGGGCGTACTTGAGCCGCGGATAGGCGTTTGCATCCGATTCCGCGATGTGGTGAACGACCTGGGCCAGAGTCCATCCCCCGGGGCGATACCTGCTGGAAAGCTGCTCAGAGGTGAGACCCTTCACCGCGTCTCGAAGAAGCCCTGGTGCCTTCCGGAATTCGGCGATGCATTCCTTTCTGACTTTTTCCGGTGGCTCCGCGAACGCGAATTTTCCTACCGGGAATCGCAGCTCTTCGCTCATCAGCTTCTCCTTTTGCTGTTCCGCGGCGTGCCGCGTGCCCGAATGGTAACCGGCCGGGAGCGATTTCAATTAGTGGGTAGATCCATGGTGCGGTCAAGTGCGT
>JBEKXR010000159.1:0-12714 GCA_049511935.1 Spirochaetia bacterium
AGTCGCGATCAGGTTCTCGACAAGGGCGGTCTTCGTGTAACCCGGGCTGATGGAGTTCACGCGAATGCCGGATTGCGCCCATTCGGCCGCGAGGCTCCGCGTCAGGTGGATGACCCCGGCCTTCGACACGTTGTACGGGGCTTGGTTCTGGGGCATATTGACGATATGCCCGGACATTGACGCGGTGTTGATGATCTTCCCGTATCCGGCCTTCTTCATTTCCCGTGCCTCGGCCTGCGAGCACGCCAGAACGGCGTCGAGATTCAGGCTCATGACCGTGCGCCAGATGTCACCGGTGATCTTCTCCGCGTCGACCCATTGACCGATCCCCGCGTTGTTGACGCCGATCGTGAGAGTTCCCCACTTCTTCACCACCGTGTCGACCATGCTTTCCACCTGGTCCCGGTCCGTGACGTCCGCGCGGACGGCAAGCGCGTCCACGCCCTTGCCCTTCAGCTCCTCCACGACCTGCCGGATGCCGTCGGCCGCGATGTCCACCACCGCCACGGCCGCGCCTGCCTCGCCCAACGCGTGGGCGAACGCCCGGCCGATGCCCTGCCCGGCTCCCGTGACGAGAGCGACTTTCCCCTTCAAGCGAAACCTCTCGATGATGGGAGCAGCCTGCATGACCTGATCCATGACGACCTCCTCTTCGTTCCCTGCCTAGCCCTTCACTGAGCCCGCGGTCAGACCCTTGACCAGCGAGCGCTGGGCGAACCACCCGAGTATCGATGGCGGAAGAATCACGAGCGTGGAAATGGCGCTCAACTTGGCCCAGAAAAGCCCTTCCTGGGTCATGAAGCTCGCCATGTAGACCGGCACCGGGGCCGCGTTCACGTACGTGAGGTTGATCGAGAAGAAGAACTCGTTCCAGACGAAGATGAACACCAGGAGCCCGATGGACACAATGCCCTGCCGGCAAAGGGGGACGATGGTGCTGAAAAACGACCGCGATCGGGATGCCCCGTCGATCTCGGCCGACTCCAGGATTTCCCGCGGCACGTCGAGGAGAAACGCGCGGATCATCCAGATCACGATCGGTATGTTGACCCCGGAAAAGATGAGAATCATCCCGCCGAGAGTATCGAGCAGCCCGAGCACCCGGAAGAGGAGGAACACGGGTATGATCATTGCGACCGGCGGGAGCAGCGTCGTGGAGAGAAACCAGAAGAAGAGATTGTCGGCTCTTTTCAGCCTGCCGAAAACGATGACGTAGGACGTGGGGACTCCGACGATGAGGCAGATCGCCACGGTTGCGACCGAGATGATCGCGGAATCTTCCAGGTAGCGCAGGATCTGGTGCTGAAGGACGATCTCGTAGTTCTGCAGCGTCGGGTGCGCGATCCACAGGGTCGGCGGCACCGCGTCCGCTTCCGCCTTGAAGCTCGTGAGCAGCATGTACAGCAGGGGGAAAGCCCAGATCACCGCGGCGCACCAGGCCAGCGCAATCCGAAATCGACGACGACCCCTGCGCGCGCGGAACATCATGCGGCGGACTCCGCGAAGCGCCTCCGGAACCAGCGGAACAGGACGGCGATCGCGGCGAGCGTGATCGCCACGGTCACCACGGCGAGGGCCGCGGCATGGCCGACGTCCCATCCGAGGAACGCGACCCGGTACACGTAGAAGGGGAGGTTGGCGGAAGAGTAACCGGGTCCGCCCCGGGTGGTGACGAAGATGAGCCCGAAGACCTTGAGCACGAAGATCAACCCGAGCAGGATCGCCACCTCGATGTGGTTCATGATGATCGGCAGGCGGATGAGAAGCAGCTCACGCAGCCACCCCGCGCCGTCCACGCGCGCGCTGTCCACGATCTCCACGGGGATGCTTCGGAAACCGGCGAGCATGATCAGGACAAAGAACGGCGTCCATTGCCAGACGATGAGGATGATGATGGTCAGAAGCGAGTAGACGCCGAAGAAATCGATTGGCGCGATGTGCAGCAGTGACGCGAGGGACTCGTTGAACCCGAACGAGGAGTTCAGCATCATGGTGCGCCAGATGATTCCCGCGACCGCATCCATCACGAAGAAGGGCGAGAGGATGAGCGTGCGCACGATGTTCACTCCCGGGAAATCCTGGTCCAACATGAGGCCGAACAGGATTCCCAGCAGCGTGCAGGCAGCCAGTGAAACCAGCGTGATCAGCGCCGTATTCAGGACCACGGCGTAGAAATCGCGGGAGATGAGGATCTCGATGTAATTGTTCAAACCCACGAACGTGACCCCGAGGTCGGGGCGGACGACGATCCACTGCACGAGGGAGAGACCGAGGGTGACGAGGATGGGAGCCTGGGTGACCACCGCGACGATCGCGATGGCCGGCAGGGTGAAGAGCGTGGATCGCGCGCGGTTCAACTCATTGTTCATCGAAAGGCCTCATCAAACCTACTTGAGGTACCCGCCCTCGCGTGCGACCCTTAGCGCTGCCGCCTGCGAGTCCGCGAGGGCCTCATCGAGAGACTTCTGTCCCGCAATGTACGCCGCGAGCTGCTGGGAGACCGTCTCCCCGAGGCTTTGGAACTCCGGGATGGACACGTACTGCACGCCGACGTAGGGGACCGGCAGCAGAGTGGGGTGTTCGTAGTCGGCGCTTTCGATCGCCGTCAGGACCCTGCGTGCGAAAGGGGCGGCAGCAAGGTAGCTCGGATTCCTGTACGTGGAGGCCCTCGTCCCCGGGGGCACACGTGCCCAACCGACCTGGTTCCCGACAAGGGAGATGTAATTCCTGTCCGTAGCCCACCGCAGGAACCTGAATGCATCATCGGGATGCCGGGACGAGGATTCGATGCTCAGCGCCCACGCCCAGAGCCAGCCGGTATTGCTTTTGCGGGCGGACGGGGCCTGGGCATATCCGATCTTGCCGGCGACTTTTGACCCCGGTGCTTCGAGCGCGCCCGCGGTCACGGTCGCGTCATACCAGAGCGCCGCCTTGCCGCTCTGCATGATCGCCAGGCACTCGGTATATCCATTGGTGGTGGGATTCGGCTCCCCCGCGTCGGCCAGGATCTTCCTGTAGAACTCCCATGCTTCGCGCATCGGAGGCTCGTTGAATGCGGGATGCCAGTCCTTGTCGAACCATCGTCCGCCGAAGGCGTTGATCACCGTGTTGAAGGGGGCAAGGATTTCTCCCCATCCCGGAAGGCCCCTGAGCACGATTCCATACATTCCCTTCTCGATACCTTTTAGTTTCACCGCGAGCTCGTAGATCTGACTCCACGTGGGCGTTTCAGGCATCGTGAGACCCGCCCGGGCGAACAGGTCCTTGCGGTAGAAGACCATGCTGATCTCGCCGTAGAAAGGAAGGGCGAACTCGGCGTGGTCATACGAAAGAGCGGAGCGGATCGTCGGGAGCAGGTCCTCGCGGTCGTATGAATCCCTTTCCGCCTTCGGGAGCCGGGCAAAGAAGGGCTCCAGGGAAACGACCCACCCGTTCTTTCCCCAGAATGGCGCGTCGTAGGTGCCGATGGTGACAATGTCGTACCTCCCGGAACCCAGGCCGACGTCCTCCGTGACCTTCTGGCGCAGCTCGTTCTCGGGAAGGACGACGAAGTTCAACTGGATGTTCGTGCTGCGCGTGAACCACTCGGAGAGCTGCTGCATGATCAGCATGTCGGGATTGTTGACGGTAGCGATGGTGAGCACGACCGGCGCCGTCCCTTCCCGGGCGCCGGCGGCAATCAGCGCCGACGCTGCGGCGAAAAGGATGGCAAGAACGGGGACAGTCTTGTATCGAGCACCACGCGCATTCAACATCATGACCAACCCGAGTGATCCTATTCCACGCGCCCCGCCGCGAGGAAGTTACCCCGGTACTGGTTGGCGCCGGAAAAGTACTAGTACTCCTCCAATCCGAGGTGGCTCTTCAGGGAATTCACGAGCTTCATCGCCTGCACGCGGTTGTGCACATGCAGCTTGGAGTAGATCACGCTGACGTGGTTTTTCACCGTCTGCTCGGCGATCGAGAGCTTCTTCGCGATGAGCACGTTACCGGCGCCCTGACCAATGAGGCGAAGGATCTCGATTTCACGTCGGCTCAGAAAACGAAGGAAAGACTCTCCGGACGCCGACGTCCGCGTCTCGGCGCCTTCCTCGGGCGGGGCCTCTCCCTCCCGATTCCGAAGCATCTTGTTCGCGACTTGCGGCGAGATGATGATCGAACCGCTGCAGACCGCGCGGAGGGAAACGATAAGGTCTTCCGGGGGGATGTCCTTGAGCATGTAGCCTGCCGCTCCGTGGTTCAGCGCCTCGACGACATAGACGTCATCGTCGAAGGTCGTGAGCATCAGGACGTGGATCTCGGGGTACGCCTCGTGGATGATCCTTGTCGCCTCGACCCCGTCCATGTCCGGCATGCGCACGTCCATGAGGATGATGTCCGGATGCTTTTCGACGACGAGCCGTATGGCTTCGCGGCCGCTCAGGGCCACCCCGATGACCTCGAAATCCGTGGCGCGCGTCTCGAGAACCGTGCGGAGGCTCTCTACGAACAGGACCTGGTCGTCAACGAGCAGGACCCGGGTTTTGCTCATCCGTCTTCCCGCCGGGGCAGCGGAATCTCGGCCAGGACGTGGAATCCGAAGGTCGTGTTCTCGGCTTTCATCGTGCCGCCGATCTGCGCGATCCGCTCCGTCATGCCCGCCAGACCGACACCGGGGACGATTTCCTTCGATCCTTCCCCGTTGTCGGCAATGCTGATCCGCACCGCGCGTTCCACAACCCAGAAGTGCACGGAGATCTCCGTCGCGTTTCCGTGCCGCAGCGCGTTTGTCAGCGATTCCTGCACCATGCGATAGATCACCTCGTCGACCGCGCTCCCGAAGCTCGGGGGGGTGTTGCCGAAACGCACGCGGACGGTCACCTTCGTCGCCCGCTGGAAAATCCGCGCCACCTCGGCGATCCTCTGCATCCCGCCGGACTGAACGACAGCGGACTGCCGCAGGTTGCGCATGGCACGGCGGGTCTCGAGCAGTCCGGGGCGATCCGCTTTCGCTCCTGATCCTCGGTTTCCCTCTGCACACGCCTGGCGAGCTCCTGGAAATCCAGGTTCGCCTCGGACAGCGCTTCGACGGTGCGGTCGATCCGCAGGATCTCCTCCTGCTGGCTTCGTATCATGTGACCACGTGATCCTACAAGGCCCGCAAGCCACGTCAGGAAGACGAGGTAGAGACCGAAGAGGACCGCGGACACGGGCGGCGCCCCCTCCACCCGTACACCCCACGCAACGAGCGGCCAGTGGATGGACGCCAGCACGATGGAGTAGCCGAGAGAGATCACGGCGGCGATCACACCCAGTACCTCCGTCATCGTCAGCCAGATGAACACGGTGCCAAGCACGGCAGCGGTTTCCAGCTCGGGTCCCTCGGGGATGACGATGACGACCTCGACGATCATCGCACAGAGCAGGACCACGATCCTGCAGATGTTCTTGCGGCACACCAGCACAAGCAGGAGCAGCGCCGTGGCGAAGAAAAGGAGGACGTAGAATTGCGGGAGCCAGATCGAACGGAGAGCGGAATTGTGAAACGTGAAGAAAAACACCAATCCGGCCACGCTCTGGCCCGCGAGAATGGTGCCTATGCTGGGCGCTCGGACCACGATCCAGGATCGTAACCGCATACAATGGGCTTCATCGATAAAAGCCAGCATAGCACAGGCCCGGTACTAGTACAATTCTTGCGAACTTCGGTACCCAGGTAACTTCCAGGCGCCGATACTCAGAGCTACCCTTCGCATGGAAGGCTGGACTCGAAGGGCTCTCAGAACTGTCCCTGAAAAGACCGCGCTTTCCCCCGGTTACGTTGTAGCCGTGAACGTCTCTCAAGGAGGTTTGCCATGAAGAGAGTTTCCGTCTTTCTCGCGTGCCTGATGTGCCTCTCCCTTTTCCTGGCGGCAGGCGCCCAGGCATTTGCGGCCCCGGTGACCATCAACATCGCGCTGGCGAACAACCCTATTTCGCAGGCTTTGGCAAGGATTGCCAAGGACAAGTACAAGGCGCAGGGCGTGACGGTCAACATCGCGGTCCTCCCCGAAAACGACCTGCGGCAGAAGCTCACAACGGAAGCTTCCACGGGCGGGACGACGTACGACATGTTCTTCTTCGGCCCCTACGAGGCGGCTACCTGGGCGAAGAATGGCTGGCTGGACAACCTGGAGCCTTATTTCAAGGCTCTGCCCGCGAGCAGGCTCGCCTGGTACGACCGCGCCGACATGATCCAGGGCATGGTGGGGTCTCTCTCGCTCAAAGGCGAGCAATACGCCATCTGCTTCTATGGAGAAGGCTCGTTCACCATGTACAACAAGGAGCTCTTTGCCGCCAAGGGTCTGAAGATGCCGGATGAGCCGACCTGGGACCAGCTCTACGAGCTGGCGAAGAAGATCAACGATCCGGCGAAAGGGATCGTGGGCATGACGATGCGCGGCGCCCCCGGCTGGGGCATGAGCGGGGCCCCGTTCGTGACGATCGTCAATGCCTTCGGCGGCAGGTTCTACGACATGAACTGGAAGGCGACCGTCGACACGCCGGAGCAGAGAGGCGCCTGGCAGATGTATAAGAAGATCCTCCGCGATGCGGGCCAGAAGGACATCCTTTCCTACACCTACAACGAGTGCATCGCGCTCATGCAGTCGGGCAAGTGCGGCATCTACTATGACGCCACGTCCATCGCCCCGCCCCTGGAATCCAAGGAGTCGAAGGTGAGGGGCAAGGTCGGCTACGCGATGCCGCCGCACCAGAAGCTGAAGACCAACACGGCATGGCTGTGGAACTGGGCCATGGGCATCAATCCCAAGAGCGCGCCCGACAAGAAGAAGGCGACGTTCGACTTCATGCTCTGGGCCAGCTCCAAGGACTTCATCAAGATGACGGTGGACCTGGACCCGACCGGGGCGAGCACGCCGCCGGCGTCCCGGTCGTCCACGTACAAGCTTTCCGCCTACCGGAACGCCCCGTATGCGACCATGACGCTGAAGACGCTGGAATCCATCGATTTCACCCACCCGACCCTGGAACCGGTTCCCTACGTCGGGCTGCAGTACATCGCCATACCCGAGTTTGCTGACGCGGGCACGCAGATGACCCAGTACCTCGCCGACTACGTAGTTGACAAGATCACGCTGGATGAAGCTATATCGAAGACAAATGATCTGTTCAACCAGGTCGCGAAGGACGGGGGCTACCAGAAATAAGAACTGCTCCCTCGCTGTGACACATCGCCTGTTCAGATTCCCGCACGGGGATCCGAACAGGCAACTCATTCTCCTCAGTCCTGAGAACCACGACGACGAGAGGGTGTGACGGTGACGAAGAAGAAGCACGATATGGCGTTCGTCCTGCCCGCAATGGTCGTCGTCGCCATCATGACGCAAGTCCCCTTCATTCTCACAATCATCTATTCGACCCTGAGATGGAATCTCGCGCGCCCCGACCTGCCGATACGGTTCATCGGCTTCGACAACTATCTCTACTTTCTGAGGGTCCCGCGCTTTCCTGAAATTCCCGAGTTCTACGCCATCGTCTGGCAGACGATCTTCATCACCGGTGCGACGCTGCTCCTGTGCGTCATCACGGGATTCATGGTGTCCATCCTTCTTGACAACCCCGTCCCGGGCGTGAACATCGCACGGACGCTCATGCTGGGCCCCTTCTTCGTGATGTCCACCGCAAGCGGGGTGATCTGGAAAGCGACCATCTTCAATACGACGTTCGGCTGGTACGGGGTCCTCGTGAAGTCGCTCGGCCTGACTCCGATCGACCTGCTGAGCTATCGTCCCCTCTTCGTGATCATCCTGCTGTTCTGGTGGCAGTGGATGCCATTCTTCGTCCTGGTGATCCTGGCGGGTCTGCAGGGAATTCCGGTCGATCTCAGCGACGCCATGCGGATCGACGGCACGAACTGGCTGCAGTCGACCTTCCTCGTCAAGCTGCCCCTGATCACCAACCACATGCGCGTCGCCGTGATGCTCGGCCTCGTCTTCGTCGTGAAGGAGTTCGGTCTCATCCTCGTCACGACGGCCGGCGGCCCCGGCACCCGCTCCTACACGCTGCCCTACGCGGTATACATGCAGGTGTTCAACGCATCCAATGTCGGGAGGGCGGGTGCCCTCGCGACCTTCACGGTCATCCTCACGCTGCTCGCGGTCAACCTCCTGTACCGCTCGCTGAGACGGCGTCGGGCGGCCGAGGCCTGAGGGGAGAAGGACCATGAGTCGAACACACACGCGGCCGGGCTGGGGACGATCGGCACGATTCAGGAAGACCGTGCGGATCGCCGCGCTCTCGATCCTGATCTATGCCATGGCGATCATCTACGTGTCCCCGATCCTGTACATGTTTCTTTCGGGATTCAAGACGGAATACCAGGCCGTCAGTCCCGGGCTGATCTTCACCCCCACGTTGGAAACCTTCGCCAAGGTCCTGAGCGATTCCAGCATGTACGGGTTCCTCAGGAACTCCCTGTTCCAGGTCGTGGCCGGCACCACAGTCTGCCTCGCACTCGGCGTTCCGGCGGCCTTTGCGCTGGTGTTCGGCAATTTTCGCAAGAAAGGTTCCCGCGACAAGATCCATGCCTGGTTCATCACGACGATCCTTCTCCCCCCGGTCGCCGTGCTCATTCCCCTGTACACCTGGTTCCAGGCATTCAACCTGAACAAGACCCCGCTGGGGCTCCTGATCGCCTATGTGGGCTTTCACGTGCCGATCGTCGTCTGGATGGTCCACTCGTTTTTCTCGGATGTCCCCCTGGAAATCATCGAGGCTTCCGGCCTCGACGGGTGCAGCCGTTTCCAGCAGCTTGTGTTCGTCGCGATGCCGTTGGTGAGGACCGGCATCATCTCCGCCGGCCTGCTCGTCGCAGTTTTCATCTGGAACGAGTTCTTCCTCGGATTCAACCTGACCGCGAACAACACGGCAACCCTGCCGGTCTACATGGCGCGCTTCCGGGAGCAGATGGGGATGTTCATCGCGCAGTTGTCCGCCTCCTCCACGATCGCCATCCTCCCCGCAATCGTGGTGGGCTGGATGACGCAGAAATCGCTCGTGAAGGGACTCACACAGGGCGCGGTGAAGGGCTGAGCGCCGGTCAGCCGCGAAAAGGAGCAGGAATGAAGGCAGCCGTCATTGAGAAACCGGGAGAGTTCGCCGTGAAGGAAATCCCCGTCCCGGCGATCACAGACCATGAGGTGCTCATCGAGGTGAAAGCAAGCGGCATCTGCGGCACCGACATCCACATCTTCCGCGGCGAATACCTCGGCACCTACCCGGTCATCCCGGGACACGAATTCTCGGGCGTCGTCACGGCCGTCGGCGCGCGCGTGACGCGCTTCAAGACCGGCGACCACGTTGCCGTCGAGCCGAATATTTCGTGCGACAATTGCGCTGCCTGCCTCTCGAATCGTCAGAACTTCTGCGAAAAGTGGAACGGGGTGGGGGTGACCCTGCCGGGGGGCATGGCACAGTTCGTCGCCGTTCCCGAGAAGGCGGCGTTCGACATCGGGACGCTTCCCTTTCGCGCCGGGGCGTTCGTGGAGCCGCTCTCGTGCGTGCTGCACGGCGTGCAGCGCACGGGCTTTTCGCTCGCCGACAAGGTCCTGATCCTTGGCGCGGGCCCGATTGGCATCCTGCTGCTGAAGACGATCCTCCTTGAGGGGGCAAGCGCGATCACCTCCGTCGACAAGAACGAGGCCCGCCTCGAGCTTGCCCGCGTGTCGGGCGCGGCCAGTGTGGCGTCATCCTTCGAAGGCCTGCCGGAGGACGGCTTCGACGTCGTCGTCGATGCCACCGGTGTCCCCGCGGTGATGGAGAAGACCTTGGGTTTCGTTCGCAGCGGGGGCCGCATCCTCCTGTTCGGCGTGCCGCCGCGCACGAGCAAGGTCGCGTTCGACGCGTTCACCGTTTTTCGCAAGGGTCTCACGATTCTCTCCTCCTACACCTCCGTGCGGAACTCGATCCAGGCGGTGCGGCTCCTCGCAAGCGGGAAGATCGATGTCTCCTCGCTCGTCTCCCACGAGGTGCCCCTCTCCGGATTTCGGCGCGGAATCGAGCTGATCGAACAGGGGAAGGAGGGAGCGCTGAAAGTGCTCATTCGTCCCGAATTGGATGAGGGGAAGCCCGCACGGAGGAATCACGGATGAGACAGGCTGTGATGACATCGCCCGGCATGATCGAGCTTCGCACCGTCGCCGATGTGACGGCCGGGCCGGGCCAGGTCCTGATGAGGATCCAGCGGATCGGCGTCTGTGGAAGCGACGTGCACGTGAATCACGGGAAGCACCCGTTCGTGGACTACCCGGTCGTACAGGGGCACGAGTTCTCGGCGGTCGTCGAGGCGGTCGGGCAGGGGGTCACCGGGCTCCGGCCAGGAATGAAGGTCACCGCGACGCCGCAGGTGGTCTGCGGAGAGTGCCGCCCGTGCCGCCGGGGCCGGTACAACGTGTGCGAGAACCTCATCGTTCGCGGTTTCAGAGCACCGGGAGTCGCGCAAGACCTGCAGGTCATCGAGGCGGACAAGATCGTTCTCCTGCCTGATACTTTCTCCCCGGAGCAGGGGGCACTCGTCGAGCCCGTTGCGGTGGCAGTGCACTCGAGCGGGCGCGCGGGAGACTTGAAGGGTCGGAACGTCGTCGTGCTTGGAGCCGGACCCATCGGCAACCTGGTTGCCCAGGGATGCCGGCGCCGCGGGGCGCGGAAGGTCCTCATCACCGACCTCAGCGAGTACCGGCTGGAGGTCGCCCGAAAGGTGGGAATCGATGCTGTCTCCAATGCGCGCTCGGAGCCCCTAGCGGAGGCCGTCGCGCGCGTGTTCGGCGGGGAGGGGTTCGACGTGGCGCTGGAAGCGGTCGGCAGCGAGGGCGCCATGGGCCAGGCGATCACCGCCATTGACAAGGGTGGCACGATCGTCGTGGTGGGAGTGTTCGGGAGTAAGCCGTCCATCGACATGGCACGGGTCGGAGAGCACGAGCTGCTCATGATCGGCTCGATGATGTACCGCCGCGAGGACTATGAGACCGCGGTCGCATGGATCGCCGATGGGTCCATCAGGACCGAACCTCTGTATTCGCGCCATTTTCCGCTCGAGCGGTACGAAGACGCGTATCGTTACATCGACGAGCAGGGCGACCAGGCCATGAAAATCTTCGTGGATCTGTAGCAGACGGAGGAGGGCGCCATGAAGGGCTCGATGAAGGGCGCGGTTCTCCCCGGCAACAGCACGGTCGCATTCAGGCAGTACCCCATCCCCGAACCCGGGCACGGCCAGGTGCTCGTGCGCATGAAATCCTCGACTATCTGCGGGAGCGATATCCGGGCGATCTACCGCGAGCATCTCGGCAAAGGCCCCGAGGGCTACCAGGGAGTCATCGCGGGGCATGAGCCCTGCGGCCAGATCGTACGATGCGGTCCGGGGCTCAGGCGATTCGCCGAGGGTGATCGAGTCATCGTCTACCACATCTCGGGCTGCGGGATCTGCTATGACTGCCGCCGCGGATTCATGATCAGCTGCAGCAGCCCGCTGCGCGCTGCGTACGGCTGGCAGCGAGACGGCGGCATGGCGGAGTTCCTGCTTGCCGAAGAGAAAGACCTCGTGCCGCTGCCGAACGAGCTCTCCTATACCGACGGCGCCCAGGTCGCGTGCGGATTCGGCACGTGCTACGAGGCGCTGGAGAAGATCGGTATCTCGGGCAACGACACCGTTCTCGTCACGGGACTGGGGCCCGTCGGGCTGGCCACCCTCATGCTGGCGAAGGCTCTCGGCGCCCGCACTCTGATCGGCGTGGATGTGGTGACCGAGCGAATCGATCTTGCACGAAAGATGGGTCTGGTCCACCACTCCCTTCCCTTCGACGAGCACGCCTTGGGCCGCGTGAGAGAGCTGACGGGCGGCCGGGGCTGCGAACGAGCCATCGACTGCTCGGGAAAGGATGATGCACGCCGGCTTGCTGTTCAGGCCACCCGGAAGTGGGGGAAAATCGCGCTCGTCGGGGAAGGCGGGAGCATCAAATTCGATCCCAGTCCCGATCTCCTGCACGATCAGAAGACCATCTACGGCTCGTGGGTCACGAGCATCTGGCTCATGGAGGACCTTGTCGAGCGGCTCGTCGCGTGGAAACTGCACCCTGAGGCGCTGGTGACAAATCGTTTTCCTCTGGAAAAGGCCGACGAGGCATATCGCCTGATGGCAGATGGTCGCTGCGGGAAGGTTGCAGTCGTGTTCGACGAGGAAATGAAATAAGGGAAAACCAAAACCCCTTGCGCATCACGATGCTTTGCCCCTGCAGAGAGCTGAAGCCGGCGGTCGTCACCATCGCTTGCAAATCAGTATTATCTTCCCATGCTTGTAGAACGTCGAATTAGAGGCGCGGTATGCCTCTCTGTTCATCCCCATGGCTGCGAAGAGTATGGTATCCGCCTGGACGAATTGGAGCTCGAGCCGGCCGTTCAGCAGCGGGTCCAGGAGCTGTAGGCCGAGGTCACGACGGAGAACCTGTCCCCGCTCGCCGATTTCGACGGGTACAGGAATGAGCTGTCGAGGATCTGCGGTTTCGACTTCCCCAGGGTCGACTATGCCGCGGACGTCGATCCCCGGGTGGAGATTCGATCGCTGGCCTGAGACTCCGGAGGGCCGGGCAGGTTGAAAGTGGGAGGACAAAGTGACTAATGCCAGCGCCGGTGAGCGGTTTCGCCGCGCACTGGCCGAGGAAACGCCTCTCCAGATTGCCG
>JBEKXR010000160.1:0-7851 GCA_049511935.1 Spirochaetia bacterium
CGGCGCATAGGCGTACCGCGCGAAAAGAAGCAGGCCGGCGATCATGCGGCGCCCCTCTCCCCGGAACCATCGGCAGGCCTCTGTTCCTGCCGTTGGCCGAGGATGAAGATGGCGAGGACCGCCAGGAGCACGAGCGAGAGCCCGAGCCAGCGCGAGGCGGGAATGGCACTCCGCGAGGAGAGAAAGACGAGTGCCGTCGTGATGATCGGGGAGCCCGCGGGGATCGCCGTCACCGCGGTGGCGGAAGCCGAGCGGAGTCCGAGGACCGACGTTGCGGTGAACGCCAGCAGGATGAGCCCCGTGACCAGGACGAATCCCCACTGCAGCGGCGACAGCCCGCTCATCATCCCGAGGCGTCCCGATGCGGCCACGTACGCGAAGAGCAGGAGAGAGCCGAGGCTCATCTTGAAGGTCATCACGGTGAGCGGCGCGACCGACCGCAGGAGGTATTTCATCAGCACGAAATCCGCGGCAAAGAGGAGCGTCGCCGCGGAAATGAACATGACGCCGGAATCCACGCGCACCGCGCTCACGGTAATGCCGAGGGTCAGGCCGACAAGAAGTATCACGAGCGCGGCCCAGACAGCCGGCCCGAACCGCTCTCCGAGGAAGAGGGCGGCGAACACGGCCACGAAGAGGAACTGCGTGTGGTCGATGAGGGATGCGGTCACCGGCGTGGAGAGCTGGAGGCCGCGAAAATAGAGGGCATAGGAAATGCTCCCTCCGATCAGCGCCACGAGCAGGAGGAGGAGCCACTGCGGGGGGGTAAGCCGTGCGTAACGCGCACGTTTCTCTCCTGAGACAGCGAGGGGGACAAGCACGGCGATGCCGACGACGGCGTTTTTCAGGGCGGTATACAGAGTCGAATCGGCGAACATCTTCACGCCGAGGCTGTTCACGTAGATGGCCACCCCGCTGATCACCATGTTCATCACCGCCAGTACGTAGCGCCGCCGAGGAACCATGATCACTCCCTTCGATTCGTTCCCGTCATCACCTCACTTTTCTTCAATATACTGCCGCCGGGCCGGAGTGAGCCCGTGACCGCGCCCGCGACGATCAGCGCCATCGCGACCCCGGCAAGAAGGCTCATCCGCCGCCCACCGACGAGCGTCAACGCGAGGGTCGAGAGAAGCGGTGTCAGGTAGGAGAGGGAGCCGATGATACGGGGATCTCCCCTCTTGAGCGCCGCGTCCCACAGGAAGAACGCGGCACCCATTGGCCCAAGGCCGAGAAGGAGAAGAAAGGGCCGGTCGCCGGCCTGGACTGCGGCGAAGCCTCCCGTTCCCGCCTGCACGAAATATACGACGAGGGAGAGCGCGCCGGCGGCCAGGCAGAATGCTCCCACCGCACCGCTGCCAAATGACGGCAGCCGTTTGGTGAGGAGAGAGTACACCGCCCAGGTGAAGGCCGCGGCCGCAGCGAGGAGATAGCCGGGGAGCGCGGACAAATCCGGATTGATCGAGCCGCCCGTCACGATGAGCGCGGCGCCTGTCAGGCCCATGATGGCTCCCACGACGTGATGAGTCCGCAGCCCGAAGCCGGGGAGGATCATGGGTGAGAGAAGCACAATCAGCAGCGGCCAGAGGTAGTTGATGAGGTTCGCCTCGACGATCGGGGCCAGTCGGAACGCAGTGAAGAGCATTACATGGTACCCGAAGATCCCGCCGATTCCGACCAGAAGGGTGCGCACCGGAACCCGCCACTCCTTCACGCGCACGATGCCCAGGAGACCGCCGAGCGAGAGGGCGATGCCCGTCGTGAGGATCGCGGGGAGATGCGCGAGGCGGGAGCCGAGGAGCGCGAGTGAGCTCCAGAGGAGAATCGCGCCGCCGGCGCACAGGAAGGCAGTCGATTTCATCAGATCAGTGATTCATCGCCTCGAAGAGTCCTTCCCTCTTCGCCCGCATGCCCTCCGCCGGGCCGATCGCCGCTTCCGGGAGATCGGCCTCGAGGGCCTTCAGCATCGCCTCGACGAACTCGACGACGGGCATCCCTCCGTGCGAAGTCTGTCCCGTCGGCCACCGTTCCCGTCCAAGTTCGGAGTCGACCCCGGGCGGCGCAATCTCGTAGACGCCGATCCCGAGGTCGCGCATCTGACGCCTGACGCTGAGGCTCAGGGAGTGGATCGCGGCCTTTGTCGCGCAATAGACCGGCATGAGGGCGATCGGAGAGAAGGCGAGCCCCGAGCTGATGTTCACGATCGCGGCGCCCACCTTCTTCGCCAGGATGGGGGCGAAGAGAGAGATGAAATGAACGGGGGCGATGAAGTTCGTTTCCACCTCGCTCCGCACCCTGCCGAGGTCCACCGGCCGTGTGAAATCCATCATGAGCTGGATGCCTGCATTGTTGACGAGCACGTTTGCCGCCGGATGGTTCGCGCCGACCCATTCGGCGAATCTCTTCCTTTGAACCTCGTCCGTCACATCGCAGGTGAAGACGGACACGTCCGGGAACCGGGCACGCAGCTGGTCCAGCCTTTCCTTCCGCCTGCCGCACGTGACAACCCTGTTCCCCCGTGCAAGGAATTTCTCCACGAGCTCCCTCCCGATCCCCGAGGTTCCCCCCGTGACGACAATCGTGTTCCCCGTCAGTTTCATCGTGTCCTCCGCGACCCATCATAGCGCAAGAACCGGGTTGATCCCACTCTCCCGGCTGCTGACCTTGATCGGGGCGGTCCTCGGGCGCCCCAGGGGAGGATACAATGCACAACTGGCTCGAGTTGTACCTGTTCGGACGGGACAAGGTTGCGGAAGCGGCTTGTTCGGCGACAGAGTTCCGCCGCGGACGAACGGGGGCGGGAGCGCGCGCCGCAAAACGGCCGACAAACCTGATCCTGGCACGCGGCGAGGTCCTGACAATTCGCGTGAAGCGAGGAAGTCTCCGCATGACGTGCCGGACCGGCCGTGTGTGGGCGACCAGCGATCGCACCAGGATGGACAGCCTGCTGCTGCCGACCGATTCGGTCACCTACAGGAGTCGTGGAACGATCGTCGTCGAGGCCCTGCGAACCGCGACGCTGCGCCTCGAGGGCGAGGAGGTGGCGCGTGTCGCACTGGGCGTGCCGCTTCGCCCCGCGCTTGTGCTCGGATGACGGTGTGCCGGCCGCCGGGACGTCAGGCGGTCTCTTCACCTCGCGTGAGGGCCGCCTCCCAGCCGAGGATCGCCTTCTTCCTCTGGGGTCCTTCGCCGTAGTTGCCGAACTCCCCCATCTTCCTGATCACGCGATGGCAGGGAATGAGAAAGGGGATCGGGTTGCGTCCCACCGCATTGCCGACCGCCCTCGGGGCGTTCGGCATGCCGATGTGCCGCGCGATGTCCTCGTACGTGACTGCCTTGCCGAAGGGAATGCGGATCAGCGCCTCCCAGACCTGGATCTGGAAGTTCGTGCCCCGGACGAACAGGTGGAGCGGACCGGGCTCCCCCTGGGCCTCAAAGGTGAAGATACGCCGCGCGACCGCCGCAGTCGTTTCAGCGCTCCGGCTGAGCCGGGCTCCCGGCCAGCGCGCCCGCAGGTTTCTGACGAGGCTCCCCTCCGGCGCCTCCTGGACGAAGGAAAGCCCGCAGATGCCGCGATCCGTGACGGCGAGCAGGCAGCGGCCGAAGGGCGAGGGATGAAACCCGTATTCGATGGCGAGTCCCTCGCCGCGGGATTTCACTTCCCCAGGGGTGACCGCCTCACAGGTGACGAACAACTCGTGCAGCCGGCCCGGGCTGGACAGCCCCGCGTCGTAGGTCACGCTCAGTACGTCGCGTGATTCTTGAAGCAGCCTCCGCGCGTACTCCTTTGTCAGGAACTGGAGGAAGCGCTTCGGGCTGATCCCCACCCAGCGGCTGAAGAGCCGCTGGAAATGGAACTCGCTCAATCCCGTGGCATTCGCGATCTCCGCGAGGGAAGGCTGCCGCAGCGCCTCCTTTTCGATGAACCGGATCGCGCTTTCGACGCGCCCGTAATCTTCCTCCAGCTGTTCCATTGACATCATTCAGGCTGCTCCGCTGCCAATGTACAGCGGAGGCACGGCAATGCAACCCGATTCTTGCGGTGCGGAGAATTGAAGTGATTGCCGTCTTCGATCCGTCAAATCGGGCGAAGGAGAAAAAGATGGCATATCAGAGAATCTTCGGCATGACGATCCTGCAATGCGTCGGGCTCGCGGCATTTCCCATCGGGCTCGCACTCGCCGGTCCCGCGTGGGCACAGGAAGCCGGCGGGGCGGGTGGCGCACAATTCAATGCACAACCCGGCGGACCGCCCGGAGGACCGGACGCCTCCCCGCGACCCTGGTACGATCTGCGGATGATGCCCGACCCGATCCTGGATCAGGTTCTTCTCTTCTACCTCAGCGAGGCACGTCACGGCATGACAGACATCGGGGAAGTCCTCGATACTGCCGGCAGGGTGCGCGCGGACGACGAGTTCAGCTGGACGCGCGAATGGTACAAAACCGCGGAGCGGGTTCGCGCGATGGCGGAAGCCGGGGAGAAGGCGGGACACCCGCTCGGCGCCGGCACGGCGTACATGAGGGCCGCGGCATACTACAGGGCCGCTCTTCACCGCCATCCTGAGCCTTTCGCACCCGAAGTACGGCAGATCGCGGAGAGAGAAGTCGCCTCGTTTCGCAAGGCGATCACGCTCCTCTCCCTGCCCGCGCAGCCGGTGTGGATCCCGTATGAAGGCACGACGCTGCCGGGCTATTTCTTCCGCTCGACCCGTTCGGCGAAGAAGGCGCCGCTTCTGATCGTCCACCAGGGACGCGACGCCTGGGCGGAAGATGACACATACATCGCTCAAGAGGCGCTCGCCCGAGGCTGGCACTGCCTCCTGGTGGACGGCCCCGGCATGGGCCAGACCCTTCGACTCCAGGGACTTCCTTTCAGGCCGGACTGGGAGAAGGTCATCACGCCGGTCGTGGATTTCGCCGTCCGACAGCCCGGAGTGGACGCCGGCCGGATCGCCCTGATGGGAATCTCCATGGGAGGAGCCCTCGCACCGCGCGCCGCCGCGTTCGAAAGGCGGTTGAAGCTGCTGATCGTCAACCCCGGAGTCTACGAATGGTCACGGGTCGTGACCGGTTTCATCGCGGATCGCTTCCCGCAGATCGCCGACCTGCCCGAGAAGGATCCCGAGGCGTTCAACGCGATCATGAACAAGGTGATCGAGGAAAACCCGTTCATGCGCTGGGGCATGAGGGATACCATGTGGAAGCATGGCTGCACGACCCCGGCCCAGCTCATGGTCGAGATGAAGAGGTACACGAACCGGGGGATTGCGGAGAAGATCACGGCGAAGACCCTCGTGGTCGACGGCGAGGCCGAGGAGTTCGGCCAGGCGAAGGAGCTGTACGACGCCCTTCGGTGTCCCAAGGACTACCTGTTATTCACCGCGCGGGAAACTGCGCAGCTGCACGTGCAGACGGGAGCGACGGCCGTCTCCAACCAGCGCATCTTCGACTGGCTGGAGGACAATATCTGAACGATCGAGCAGGGCAATCTCGTGGCATTCCGCGCATGGCATTCGTCTTTGCTGACAATGTTGATTTCGCGTCTCTGAGAATGATAGGATGGGGTCATGTACAAGACGATTGCCGCGTTTGTCGAAGACTGGACCAGGGAAAGCGCCATAAGCCTCAACGTCCAGCGTGCCCTCTCCGATGACGCGCTGCTGCAGAGATCGGACCCAGAGGGCAACACACTGGGAAAGATCGCGTGGCACATGGTGGTGATGATCGGAATGACAGGGTCAGCCGTTGGGCTGGAGGTCGTCGCGCCCCCCAGGGGCACCGAACCGCCAGGCTCAGCCGCGGGGATCGCGGATGCATATCAGACCGCGGCGCGCTCCATCGGTGAGCAGGCCTCGACGAGGTTGAGGGACGAGCAACTCCCTTCCCTCATCACGTACTTTGGCAGATCCATACCAGCGGCTTCGGCGCTGCAGGCCCTTATTCGACACCAGATCCACCATCGCGGCCAGATGACGATACTCATGCGCCAAGCAGGTCTTGTCGTGCCTGGCGTCTATGGACCCTCGCGGGAGGAAACCGCGGCGATACGCGCCAGGCAGAAAGCCTAGTTGGGGCAGCAGACCTCGGTTTCGAGCAGGAGGCGGGGCAACTGTACAACTGAGGTTTCGTACCGTTTCGAAAGCTAATATATCAGAATCACCAACGACAAATGCGCCGACGGCGGTCAGAGCTTGGCCGAACCGAAAGAATCTCTTGGCGGCGCAGTCGACAAACACTGGCAAAACGCACGGAGTGTTTTTCGGAAAACATTCATAGAATACTTGACGGTCTTACTTTTACATTCATATTTTTGTCCCCGCCGCCTTATGCCATGTTGCTCGACTTTGAGCTCCGCGGCGCGGAATCGCTCGGGGTGATTGAGGGGGGCAACCCAGGTTACGCAGATGCGGAAGATAGCTTGGCGGAAGCTGTGCAATTTTACGTGAACACCATTTTCTGGGAAGCCGAGCACGAGGATCTCGCTTCCCTGGAGGGCGTTTTCGCCAAAATTACTTCAGATCAGGGATACTGGGCTGTGGTGAGCAAAGCAAACGGGCTTTTCATTGAAGGGAGCCTCCATGATTCATTGATGGGCTCCGTCTAGCGGGCGAAGGGGCACAGAAGGAGATCAAAGAGAGCAATTGAGTGATTCGCCTGTAATCCTGGTGACTGGTTCTTCCTCAGGGATCGGCAAAGCCTGCGCGCTGCGACTTGCTGCCTCCGGCTTCCGCGTGTTCGGTTCGGCGCGCAGCGCTCCTCGCCTTCAGGACATCAGGCATGGCAGCAAGGGCGACCCCTTTACCCAGCTTTTCATGGACGTGCGCGATGAGAGCTCCGTCAATGAGGGTATCTCCTGGGTGTTGAAGGAAGCGAGCTGCATTGACGTTCTGGTGAATTGCGCCGGCGTTGCGGTGGGCGGGCCGGCAGAGGAAATGTTGATGGAGGAGATTCAGGATCAGATCGAGACGAATCTTCTCGGCACGATTCGCACGTGCCGGGCTGTTCTTCCCGGGATGCGAACCCGGAAAAGCGGGCTCATCATCAACGTCGGCTCCCTGGCGGGGCTGATGGGTGTGGCTTTCCAGTCCGCATACAGCGCCAGCAAGTACGGTATTGAAGGCTATTCGGAGTCGCTTCAGATGGAAGTATATGGGTTCGGAGTACGCGTCGTCGTCATCGATCCTGGCGACGTTCAAACGGAAATCACCACGCATAGAAAAGAAACGCGAGGAAGCCTCAATGATTCTCCCTACCGGCGAAACCTGGATGCGGCTCTGCATTCCCAGGCAGCGAGCGAGCTGCATGGCTGGAAAGTGGAACGTATCGCGCGGCTCGTCGAACGGATCGTGCGGTCCAGATCGCCGCGTTTTCGGTACACTCCCGGACCCTTCATCGAACGGATCGCCCCGACCCTCCGCCGCATGATCCCGGATAGACTTTTCTTGAGTATTCTCAGGCGCTTCTACGGCGTGAAATGAATCAACGGCAGTATCAAAGGGTTTCTGTCAGGAGGTGTGTGCATGACTGCATCTGAAGTGAAGCTTTATCCTTACCGATGGGTTGTGCTGGCGGCGTTCATGCTGGTCAACGTGATGGTGCAAGTACTTTGGATCTGTTACGCGCCTGTCGCATCAATTGCGGCAACGGCATATGGCGTGAAGAGAGCTGATGTCGATCTCCTGGCCAACCTGTTCATGCTCATCTATATCCCGATTGCCTTTCCTGCAGCCTGGGCGATCGATACATTTGGTTTCAAGAAGGCCGTTGGTTTCGGCGCGATGCTCATGGCTGGCATAACTCCCGTTGCCTACCAGTACGGTGCCGAGATCACTTATCCCGCTCCTGAAGG